>CAZHJT010000006.1:13658-41563 GCA_964533545.1 uncultured Pseudomonadota bacterium
TAATGCAACACCTGACAAAGCGATTACACCAACGGCAGCACGTTTTGCCAACGCGGGATTGACAGCTTTTTGTTGTCGCAACGCAGCGCCAGCAAGTCTAGAGCGTCCTGTGCTTGCTGCCGTAAGCAGTTGCCTGCTCAGTTTGCTCATACCATGAGCGGGTATATTTGAAGCAGCTAAGGTGCAGGCCAGTAGTAGATAGAGTAGTTTATTCATGGCTTGACTATGCCTTATTTATAGTTCTTCTGATTGGGAATAATTCCATTTGTATCAGTATATAGACTATTGAAAAAGGCGTCAAAAGGTAGGGGCTTCAGGTATAGAATGGGCTTTCTGCGGTTTTTAACCCGGAAAAAATGGGGGAGGGTAGGGGGGATAGAGTTTCTAAATTTATTTTGCTTTAAAGACCGCGCTTTTTCCACCATTCATCATTTTCAAATTCTTTAGGTATTTTGTGTTTTTCGCTAGGGTCTAAAGGATCTTCAACAGAATATTCTTCCCTAAGAGCGCTAAAATATTCCTGTCGTAAGCTATCAGGCAATTTAGTCCCACACCACGGGCAATAATCAATCCCTTGCGAAACGCCTCGTTTATTGTTCAATGGTAAACTATATTCACGTACTTTCGGCGAGTATCGAACAGGGACTTTCTCATCGTTCAAAAATTGATCCATGAAGGAACAACAGTGTTCTTTTTGTTCCATATATTAATCTTTAAACACTCGCTTGTGCCAATATGCTTTTTTGTTATCGTAAAACCAGCTTTTATTGTTTTTATTCAAGAAAGCTTTCAATTGTTTCATGTCTATTTTGTACCTATAAAATAAGGCAAGCAAGTCTCTGAGATCATATTCATGTAGATCATTACATGATAGATGAAGGTAGAGCTCTCTGCCTTTTGCTGAAGTGTTTTCGATACATTCAATTTTTTTTATCCACTCAAAAAAAGCATCTTCGTCTTTGTTAGCATAAAATCGGACGCTTTTGCAGATGAGTATCGTTCCGGATGAGTCTATTTTGTTAATCTTCAAACCAATTTCGATTCGCTTCATTTTTTAATATGTTTAATTATGTTAAATCAAATTTTACGCACTGAAGAGGACAAACCAATGGTCATTTGATCGCTGACTAAAATTTCGAGAACATATCCAAACTCAAGATTAAAAATGAATTTATCGGGAGAGATCGATGTTACAGATTCGAAACATTCTATAATTTTATTAAGATCTGCTTTGATAGCAGGGTACCTTGCAGAACTCCATATGATATAGACAGAGGTATTAATAACTGATGTGCCTAAAAGCCTTTCTAGAGAAGGGATTATGTTCTCAGGATCGTAGCCAACATCTATTTTATTATCTATTTTATCCCAATCAATTTTACCTAATTGATCAAGTGGAAACATTTCATCAAAAATTGTAGAGATGTGAGATGATTCTTCCTTAGAAAGTAAAGACACTCCAAGGGCTTCAAGACATTTCTTAAATATCGGTCGTTCGGTAGGTAAGTGTACATTCAGCATTTTTTGTTTTTACCTTTTTAGAGCTTTAATAAATCTAAAGAAACACAGTCGCCAAGTAGTTCGAATAGAGCTTTTGCTTGATTAATACTTGCAGGTGTATTCATATGTTTATACAAAGATAATACTGTTTCTAGATTGCCATTAAATGGTATCGCAATTGAGACTCCTGAGGAGCCAGATCCTTTTCTAAAGTCTGTAATATTGATGTGCGCTTGTTTAACAGGATCCCAGTCTAGGCGTAACGTTACCTTTCCTTCATGCCAGTCTATTCCTGTTATTTTACCCCTTCCTGATCGTATTCTGCCTATATGTGGTTCTGCTGTGTGAGGATCAACATCTTTAAGTATTTCTAAAGCTTTGTTCCGTGCTTGTTCATAAGTATCAACTTGTTGTAAAACTTGTTCTCGTTTTACTGGTTTTTTGTTGAGGTCTTTATTTTTATCCTTGTCAGGATCTTCAGGGTCCAGCATTGGTTGCGCAAGAACTGATTGGCGCAGATGTTTTGGTGCAGATGATTGATCTGACTTGGAATTATTGTTTAAAAGATGCTGTTGAATTTTAGCTGGATCAAAAACGAGTTGATATTCGCGGACTTTATTAGTCGTGCAGCTTTTTATAACGCAACCAAGAAGTCCGCCAATCACGATACCGCCAATGACACCCGGTGGACCGAAAAATGATCCTGCCGCTCCACCACATTCGACACCAAAGGGAACAGTTAACCCAACGATTGCCGACACTGGAACCAGCATGTTGTGAGCGACTATGCCATAGACGCCAACTAAAAAGGTATGCGTGTCTTCAACTTGGATCGTGTGTAGTTTGAGATGCTCTTTGACCAATACCAGATTATGGAGGCAAACATGCGTGCCCTGTTCTGCCAGCAAGAGATCGTTTACCTTGAGCTCATACGAAGGCACCCAGGCAGCATCTGCAAAGCGATAAAAAAGTTGTGTCGGGGAACAGATGATATCGTGATGCGGATCTTCATCGAAGGATAATCTGCAATAACAATTGGTGGTCGCATATGCTCCACCCGTAACGCGTTTGGTAGTCCATGATGCGGTGTCAGGGTCATAGCTTGTTACGTGCTGTTTTTTTCGTTCTTTTGATAGATATGCGGTTTGCTCAATGATGAACCAGCTATGTTCTTTGCCGGATCTGATGAGTGTGGTTGAGGCAAAGCCGTGAGCATAGAGTGTGTGATCAGCCAATAGACTCAAGAGAAAAGCTATAATGCGCACCGCGCATAATCTGATGGTAATCATGCTCATATCTCCTGGCTTTGTGGCGCATTACTATGCTGCGCGTACAACGGTTTACCAGATCTTAATTCTTGAACATATCGCCGGTCAAGATACACTATTATTACGTCGAAATTAACTTGAATCTACCTAAACATCTTTGCCGAGTCACATTGCAATGAAGAAACGAATTCTCAATTTTGCCTTAACATTAACTCTTTTGAGCGGTGACCTTTGTGCCGGGAGATCTGTTTCAGTAACAAAGAACGATCTTACGGTAACGGTAAGATCGCTTTCTTCTCGAGAAAGCAAAACGCTGTTTGGCCGAGATTTACTCACAAGCCGTATTTATCCAATTTGTTTATCTATCAGGAATCAAAAAGATATCCCAGTAAGTTTTTCAATAAAAGACGTGCAAGTGCTGGGTGCCAATGTGCTAACTACAGCGAGCATACAGTCTTCAATTGCCAGCATGTATGTTGCGGGATGCGTATTTCTTATTATATGCTTTCCGATCAGTTTTTTAATGTATTACGGCACTAAATGGCTTACGGAACAGCTTGCTATGGTAGCAGAACACGGCTTTACTAATGATATGGTCACCATACAGCCAGGTGAAGTCTTTGAAACGTTTGCCTTTCCAGAATATAGATCACCAGAAACCGTGTACTTAAAGGATGCAAATGGCAAGAGGTTGTGTGATGAAAATGGAAAAGAGCTCCCTGGGACAAGGCCTCCATTTGTAGCGCCTACGTTCATAGATACTGTTGTAACCTGTTCTACGAGCACTGCTTGGTTTAATGTTTCGTTTGAACTAAGTGCTCCAGTATAAGAAATCTTAAGGTTGCTCAATAAACTCTTTGATCTTGTGCGCACATTCGGCTGCGCTGAGTTCAGATGTATCTAAAACAAGATCATACGCACGGTCGCCATAGACTGTGTCGTAATGGCTACGCGCATGACCAACCGGTGATGTGCCGCGTGCACGTTCGCGCTGCTCAAGCACCTCGAGCGGTAGGGTTACCTTGACCCAATAGGTTTTGATGCCGTCCAGTTCCTGTTCAAGATCGTCGAGCCACTCCTGTTTGTACGCAATATAATCTACGATACAATTGCAGCCCGCCTGTGCATAGGCAGCTATGGCGCTATTCATGCCGTAGGCAACCTGTTCGCCTTGTTGCCCTGTGAAAAGGGTGATGATCGGCTTCTCATCTGCTGTATGCGTCGTAGTGACCCAGCGTATATCGTTTGGTGATTGCCAGAAGGCCATGTTCTCAAGCGTGATATCGGGCATGGGTTTATCAAACAGGTTATCGATGCCGAGTTTTATCCATAACGTAGGCATCATTAATGCTTGAAACTCGCGCTGAATAGAAGTTTTACCTGAGCTTGACGGACCATTTAAGATAATGACGGTGCCTGTTGCTGTCTGTTGTTCACCAACTCCCAAGAGAAAATTTTTGCATTGCACCAAGGTGCCGGTACGGTAAAGAATGAAGAGGGTGGCGAGCAGGAGTAAAACGGGGATTATTTTTTTGAGCATGGAGTTTTTCTTTCGTGGTGATAAAAAATGGTTATATGTGCCTTAGCGTATGTACTGAGAGGGAAAAGTGCAAGCATGCAGCGATCTGAGCGCGATAGGGTGCGGTTTCGTGCCGTTGCTGATATATCTTTTCTTGCATATTTGACCAAGCATGCATTATACATGGGGATACAGAGTGGTACTTTTTTATGTCAAAAAAAGGAGTTGGTATGTTTGAGATGTATGAAAGACTGAGTGATAAGAATAAAGGGATTATACAGATTATCCTTGGGTTAAGCGTCGTTCTGTATATTTTTAGCATATTGCCATGGTGGATCGCTTTTGTTTCAGGTCTGCTTGTTGCTGTGTACGGATGTTTTACAGCAGGTTTTTATGAGCCTATTCGCAAAGCGATTAAAGAGGCGAATAAGAAGCATTAAGCACGTATACTGCGTATGCTAAAAAAGCATTAGTGAGTTTTCGTAAAACCCCAGACTTAAAAATCTGGGGTTTTTTCTTCAGCTGTCACGGTCTGTTCAGGCTCGGTACGCTCAAACATAATATGTGTTTTGGTAGCGATCTGAATGTTATGCTTGCGCAGTTCTTTAATGATAGCCAATCTGACATCACTGGCAATATCCCACTGTTCCAGCGTATAGTTGGTGCTAATATAGCCACGTACGATGAATACAAACCCATAATCATCAAAGTCATTTAAGCGCACAATAGGGCGAGGGCTTTTCAAGACGAAGCTATTAGCATCTAACACCTGTTCAAAAATGGTTTTAACGAAGGCAGGGTCGTGCTGGCGTCCAATCCGTACCGTGATGTCTTCAAAAGCAATAAAGCCACGTTGATAGTTCCAGTTGGTCAATGGATGGGCAATAATGCGCATATTGGGGATTATGATCATCGTACTGTTGCGCTTACGGATAATGACCGCCCGTGGCGTAATTTTACGCACGACGCCCATGTTTGTCTCATCGATCCAGATGTAATCACCAATTTTAATAGGGCGTTGTACAAGAATGATAAAATAGGCAATAAAATCACCAAGCGGGTCTTTGACAATCCAACCAAGACCGAGAGCTAACGCCCCCAAGACCCATACAACAAGATCGCCGCGCCCTACTGCTTGAAACCCAAATATGGTAGCTAAAGCAACAATGACATAGCTCGCAATACTGGCTATAGCATTTTGTGCACCTGAATCGATCATCAATACATTAAATATTTTTGCAAAGACAATACGGTTAATAGCAAGGGCAATGATAACACCGGCAAGGACAAACCCTACAACCTGTAAAATTGAAAAGACGGAAATAGGGACTTCAGCCGTTTTCTCAAACATGATCGGGGTGCGTAGCCAGTTGACTATATCGGGCCAACCATTGATGTTGGCAATATGTTCTGGCCAGCGCCAAATTTTTGCAATAATAATGGCGGCGATCGATATAAAGGTGAGAAATATGGTAATAACAAAGAGCCCATACCATGTTTTGCCATGCGCAAAACGTTCTCTGACAATGCCGTTTTCTGAGTAGAAAAATACGAATGAAGAAAGATATTTTAAGAACTGATGGATAAGTAGGAGTACGCCAATAACGAACATGGTCAATATGGCGCGTCCTAACACGTGTACCACAAGATTACCAAACCCAACCGACGGGTTACTCAAAATCATAATAATGGTTAAAAAGATCAGAATAAGATAATGGTAACGATCAATAGTCGAGCGTAGAAATATGAGCCGCTCTGTTTTGGTTGGAATACTGTTCGACACTTGCTTGATAATCTTGGCGAGCAAAAAGATAAGCGCTATTTGGAAAATGATCACCGTTGCGGCTAGTAAAATAGCCGGCAGCTCAGATTCTTGTTGCGTGTCGAGCAGAAAAGCTTCACGGAATAATAAGAGGCTGCTGCTCACATAGAGCAAAGAGCCCAATACGACAAGAAACTGCTCTTGCAACGCTGGACTTAAAAAAACATTGTTATGTTCTTGATTGAAATCACTGAAATAGCATACAAAAGCGTACTCAAGACCGATTACGTAGATAATTGAGCCCAGATAAAAGAGGATGTAGGGGTAAGGGTCGTCTACCACATACAGATTGAGGGCAAAAAAGAGCATGAGCCAGCATGCCCAGTAGGTGAAATAATAATTAACATATTCTGCAAGCATAATGCTCAACATGCGGAATATATGGGGAGTGTGCCCTTTGGGTGCAGAGCGTTTAAGAAACGCTAGAATCATGCCTATAAGTGCGCGTAATCCCAGCAGTAGCAGTGCAAAAAGAAAGAGTATGCTTCCATAAATAAAAAAGCGTACAGGATGCGTGATCTGATCCACGCACCACCGCATAACCGTAGCAAAGCGTATAGTTTTTAGATAATCATAGATGTTATGGAAAAAGCTGATAATGTCAGACCAGCTTCGCTTGATGCCACGCCATGAAATAGCATGTGCTGACCGGCCCCACATCACTTCACCATCAAGCTCTGTCATAATAAAATTTATATGTTTAATCGTCTTCTGAGCAAACAGAATTCCTTCGTCATATTTGGCAATAAGCTTGCCAATAAGATCGATCTGTCGTTTTACTTTGGTTTCAGCACCATTCAGAAGCTCAAGGCAGCGGGTGTATTCTTGTGCGTGATGCTTAAAAAGCATTGAGCGTTGCGCATGTAACGTTTGGCGTTTGTTGGTAATGTTCGTCAAGGCCTTTTTTTGGCGTTCGAGTTGTACATTCGCCTCACCTTTTTGCGCAGCAAAAGACAGCTCATCAGCTTTGGCACGTGCATTGGGTGACTCATACTTCTGTTTTTCTTGTACGATCTCTTCGGGTGTACAGGCGTGAGAGACCAATTTTTTAAAGGTCTTTTTTATATCGAGATAGACGGTTTCTTCTTTTATGATGCGATCGGCCAACGTACGTTGTACTTCTATAAATTCTCGTTGGCAGTTAAGTAATAGAATACTGGTATTGAGGCTGGCTATTTCAAATAGCTCAAAGTAGCCAGTTACTGATTGTACCGGTTCTCGAGACCAATCATCGATATCGGGCCCTAACGTAATTGCCGATGCGCCGACCGCTTGTTGGAGCGCTTTATCAATCTCTTTTTGTCGTTGAGTAATTATTTCAATGCGTTGATCATAGGCGTCCTGTGCTTCGAAAAAGAACTGTCTTTTTTTGACCAGCTCGTCATGAGCGTGAGCAATGGTCGACTCCTGTACACTGATAAATGGTTTTATGGTTTTGAGCACCATCTGCAGCTTGTCGAGCTGTAAATCGGCTAGAAACACTTCCATTTTGATCAGTTCTTTGCGCTGTTCCGTTTCATGCTTGCGTATTTCCGACAATGTTTTGCGATCCTGTTCAAGTTTGCTTTCAAGATCAGCGAGCACCTTCTGTTGATATGCATCCAATTCAAAAGTGTCATCAACTTTCTCAATCTTTTTGATGTTTTTATCGGCCAGCATGAGCATGTCTTGATTGCGGTTTTCAAGTTCAAGCTGTATGTTTTTTCGCTGTTCATTCAATTGAACAATTGCCTTTTTCTGATCACGAATACGTTGGCTTAGGTCTTGGAACTGTTCAAGGGTGCATTTGTGCCGTTCGTCACAAATCCCAAGATCCTTGTCGATCTGCTTAAAGTGAGGGTCATTTAAATAGGCATCATGAAGCTTGAGATTCAGTTCATAGTTGGCAATAAGCTTTTCATAATTTTGTTTGGCTTCTTTTAAAAGATGATAACTTTCATTCAAGATTGTTACTTCTCTTTCTAAGAATTCATTGTTTGGTTTGTTGCGCAGCTCTTCTTTAGCGCAGGTAATCTTCTTTTTAAGCTCTTGTAACCGTTTCGATACAGTCGTATTGAATGGCTCTTCTTCCGCCTTACAGGTCGCTAATGCACGTTTAATCTTGGTGCGCTCTAGCTCTTTCTCTTCCGTATTAGTCGTAAAAATACCTGATACAGTATCGGTTGAAGGCACAGGAGGGATCAGCTTTTTGCTGGTCTGTTCTATGACATTTGCTATGCTGCTGGCGTATACGCCCGTGTTGAACGATAGAGGTAATGCAAGAATAAGAAATAGGTGCAAAAATCTCATACTGATTCCACTTCTACTTTATTAAGAAATTGGAGCGTTTTAAACTGTTTAAGCAGGGGGTGATGAATAAGGCAACTATGCAACCACCCACGCATCTCATCTATAGTCTTTAAATCTAAAGTCTCAATGATAATACTGTCAACATCTGATGCAAAAATCTGTTTCAGGAGCGGCCATTGACCATGAGGTATTTCTGAGTGAATACCAAAGATGAGAAAGAGTCTGACTAAAAAAAAGATCTTATATCGGTATGAAAGGTGCTCTCCATCGAGCAATGCCAGCTGGCGCACGACATAAAACAGGTTGCAGGGGCCGCCATCAAGTGGTACAAAATAATAACAGAGCTCAAGCACGTGATGATAAAAAAAGAGGTCATTGCGGTCCAATGCCAATGGCAGCGCAATATATTCTATGCCCGAGATCTGATAGTTGTTACCACGTTTTGCAAGCATATAACGCACTAATGCGCCCGTGCAGATCTGATCGGTTGATGGCACTGCCGTGATTTTGCCATGATCAACGTCAAGCAGAGCAATTTTACATGCTGAGCTGAAAAATGTTTTTAAAACGATGCCATGACCTTCAACCACATCTGCTTCCTTTATTCATGTCGATATTTTGATTCTGTATAGTCTACAGTACATCTATCAGAGCGCCTACTATAATATGGCTTGGCATTTGTTTATTTTGGAGCTATATTCCCGCCAGCTCATAATCTCATAGCAAAAGGTGATACAATGAATAAAAACAGCATCTCTATCATGTGCTGGTTTATCGGTTTGTCCTCATGCGTTGCCCATGCAAGGGTAACAGACGTTCTCAGCAGAGTGGGGCGACAGGTTATGGGATCGCAAGCAGTGGCGGTAAGAAGACTGTCATCAAGCGGTTCACAGGAGTCACGCATATCGTTAGAACGGCGCGCGGCACTTATTAGAGCAAACTTAGATAAAATACACAGTGAATTGGATAGCTTTCAAGATGATTTCGATTCTGGCAGCCTACCATTCAAGCGCGAGTGGTGTACGACGGAGAAGCAAGAAAGAGCTTTTGCCCGCTGGGATTATTTGAGTGTAGAATGTGATGAATTAACGCGTGGTTTAGTTGAAATAAATAATGCACTAGCCAAGCATAATTCGCCCGAGTAATGTTTCTGCCTGCTATAAAAAGGGAGCATACGCATGAAGCCAACAATTCTCATCACCGGCGGCGCGGGGTACATCGGTTCACACACCGCCTATTGCATGGTACAGCAAGGATACAATGTTGTTATCGTGGACAAGTTAGTGCACGGTCAGCAATGGCACCATCCATGGGCGCGCTGTATTGTGGCAGATTTTGCCGACACACAGGTTTTGGATACGATTTTTCAAGAAAACAATGTACAAGCGGTCATGCATTTTGCTGCCTATGCGCAGGTTGGCCAGTCGGTCAAAGATCCGCTGATGTATTACGACAACAATGTCAGCAAAACGGTCACGCTTGTACAAAAAATGCTTGAGCATGGCGTAAAAAAAATTATCTTCTCCTCCAGTTGCGCGGTCTATGGCATACCGCAAACACTTCCCTTGACCGAAGATCATCCATGTAATCCGATTAATCCGTACGGTACGACCAAACATATGGTAGAACGTGTGCTGGAAGATTGTCGCAGCGCCTATGATCTGCAGTATGTGTCGTTGCGCTATTTCAACGCGGCAGGCGGATTGCCCGAACTGGGGCTTAGTGAACAGCATGTGCCAGAAACGCATCTGATCCCGCTTCTCTTTCAAGCAGCAGCTACTAATACACCATTTGCGTTGTTTGGCGTCGATCATGCTACGTTTGACGGCAGCTGTATTCGTGATTTTTTGCATGTCGTTGACATTGCGCAAGCTCATTCGTTTGCGCTTACACATCTTAACAATGGGTTACCGTCAGATGTTTTTAATTTAGGTACCGGTACCGGATTTTCGGTAAAACAGGTCATAGCTGCAGCAGAACAGGTCTGCAAGACCAAGATACCCGTTGTGTATGCACAAAAGCGTCCTGGCGACCCAGCCATACTCGTGGCTAATGCATCGCGTGCGCGTGACATGCTGGGATGGAACCCAACCTGTTCATCATTGGAGTTTATACTGAAGTCTGCCTATTTTCCGGTGATACAACCTGTTCATGCTAGCAGCGAGCATCTGTCTGTTCATCGACTTAGGTAAGTTTTTAACCTTTTTACTGTAGGGAGTTTGTTATGAAACAATATAGTTTGTTTTTGATCGCAGCATTTTTTGGCACAACAAACCTGTTTGTCAGGTGCAGTGACGATGTCCATCCATTCACTTTTTCTACCATGGCAGCTTCTCTTTACCCACTTGAACACACAGGCTATAAGAATATGCGATCGGTGATGGACAGGTTAGTTCGTGAAGGTGCGAACCGACCGATCACCGAATGCCCAATTAAACTAATATCCGGTTTTTCTTGGAATAAAAGAGACGGGTGGAACGTGAGCGTTCAATCGTGCTGTTGTTTAACGACGAAAAAAGAGGGTGACGCGGAAGTAGTTATTGCCAGCAGGATAGAAGATGCGGTTGCACAGGAAGTGCATGTTTTTGTATGCGGTACTATTGATAAGAGGAATGATGATGGCGTGACTATAGACAGGATTAAACAGGCTACCATGGTAGCGACAACCTATATAGGATCTAACGATCCAGAAGCTCGATCTCGTACTTGCGCGTTGGTGGGCGCAGCAATTGCGAACCTTAAAAAGTGTGGTTATAAAGAGGTTGCCCTCAACTGTGGGCGAGTGGAAACGGATGACCTTTTTTTAGGGTGCGGTATTAATGCTATGCGTGCACCTCTTTCTGTGTATGACAAAACGTGTGCGTTGTTCGACCCTGCGTATTGCCCAGCGCTGACCTGCAGTAAGCTTGCCTGCACTGAGCATACGAATTAGAACCATCTAAAGACCTTACGCTCTTAAAAGCCGAGCGCTAGCGTAGCCCACACAGCCCATGTGCTGAGCGCGCAGCGCTGGCTGCCACACGATGACTCTGTCTTTGTGCATGATGAGGCGCCAAATTCCGCTTGTGCACCAATCTCAACGCGTGGTTCAACGCGCGAACAAGTACAGGTTGGTGCATAAGCAAGATAGCCAAAAATAGAACTTGATAGTCCGCTGGTGCCACGCAATGCAACATCACACAGACCGATTGTTGGGGCTGGATTTGAGCTATTGGTTTGGCCTACAATGGCAAATGGCAATGCGACCACTTCGGTACCGGCGCCGGTGGTAGCGGCAACGCGGTTGACCACGCTCGGGTTCTGTTCAGGTTCCAAGCCATCAAAACCGGTTGGAAAGCGATTGGTACCACCATGAATGTCGGCATTTTGCACAGCAGCAAGGCGTACTGGCTCATTGTCGGTTATGCGGAATCCAATCACCTGCGCATCACCTTTCAGTGCCCACAAGCCGTTTTGTAAAGCACACGGTGTTGAGCGGTAGGATATTTTTTCAGCACTGCGTCCCCAGATATTGTAACCAACTGCTGCTTGCCATGCACCACAAAAACCGACAACGCGCGCCGTCAGCTCGCCCTCAATCGCTGCCGATACGTTAATACAGCCATAGGTTAGATTTGCTATGGGAGCATATTCGTTTTGGAACTCTATGCCCGCGTCAGATGCTCCAGACAATGAAGGCTCTTGGCGTGTTGCGCCCAGTTTTTGTGCAAGCATATAACGACTGTTCGGTTTGCCGACTAAATCGAAGCTACATTTTTGTTTGCCTTTAAAAAGATGCTGTGCATAGCCATCTATAAAAAAGTACCCACTTGCATCACAACGCTGTGCATTAAAAAATGACCACTCTCCGCTGATACCGCCACCAACTCCCCACAGTCCGCCATTGCCGACTACTGGTTCAAACAAGAAGATGCCTTCTGGTCTGTTGCCTGCTGGTGCCGATACACGCGCATAGACGCGCAAGCTACCGTTGTCGGTCGTGAGTGCATCGTACCCAGCGCGTATAATGACATCCGACAATCGCGTCTGTTTTTGTGCACTATTACAAGAGTCATGGGAAAAAAGCCACCTGCTGGCAAGCAGTGGGTGGAAAATAGTGCCATTGCCAAGGTTAGGGGTTACTTGTTGCTCAAAAAATTGTTGAGCAGACGACAAAAGATGCATCGTATCTACGGCATCTGGTGTAAAGTAACCATCTATATAGCCAAGCTCTCCTGTGTTTTGCTGAATCTCGCAGACATCAAGTTGTGCGACAGTATGCACGATAGGCATTTGGAAATCGATGAAGAACCCATTATCTTCGCAGGCATACCAGCCTCCTAACTCAACAATACTATTTTTAACCGTTGGGTTAAAAGAAACTTGACCAGCAAAATCGGTCGGCAAACCGAAATAGTCGGCAAGCCACGCCTTTGCATCACGAGCGCCATCATTAAAGTGGCTACCTTGGATGATAATGGTATCATCGCAGAACAGATCGCTGCCAAATAAACAGCGATTTATAGCTGCAGTTGCACGTGATTTTTGATACATGGCTGTTACGCCAAGTTCGCGGCGTGCGGTTGCATAATCACCTGAGCTGATGCGCCGTTCATACAATGTGCGGGTGTCATTACTTGATTGAGAGCGTAATCCGATGTAGGGGACGGTAGACTGTAGGTGTGTGGCTATTGACGTTAAAAACAGCGTGCTAAGTATCTTATTTTTTTTCACTGAGAAACTCCTTACTAACTTTGCTTGGCTACATTCTTGGAGGTGCATACCATAGCAGCACCCTGAAACTGGTAGCACTATACTTGGTCTCAGGCACAAAATTCAATAACCGGTTTTTACTGCTTGCCACGATTGCAATATATGGTATGTTTTGCCCGCATATCGTACTGAACAAAAAAGAGGTAGCATGCATGCCATCAGATAAACCGATTCTGCTCATTATAGGCACGCGGCCGGAAGCCATAAAAATGGTGCCGGTCTATTATGCCCTTAAAGAGGTTGGTCTGCCGGTGCAGGTCTGTGCTACGCTGCAACATGACCAATTATTAATGGAGCTGCTCGATCTTTTTGAGATCGTTCCGCATTATAATCTGAACGTTATGCGTTTGGGGCAGGATCTTTTTTATCTAACCCAAGCGATTTTACAAAAAACAAAAGAGCTTTTTTCTCGCATTAATCCAGCATTAGTTATCGTGCAAGGAGACACCACTTCTGCTATGGCTGCCTCATTGGCTGCCTTTTATCTACATATTCCCGTTGCTCATATTGAAGCTGGGTTGCGTACCGACTCGATAGCAAGCCCGTTTCCTGAAGAGATGAATCGTCGTTTCATAGGCATGCTGGCAAGGTACCATTTTGCACCCACGGTAACGGCAGCTGCTGCATTACGCGCCGAAGGCGTAGAGCGCACGGCCGTGTTCTGCGTTGGCAACACGGTTGTTGATACGTTACGGTTAGCGCATGACCGTTTTACCGATAGCACTTTCGTTGCACGAGCAGATCTGGTAACTCGCATTACAGCATGCAAAGCGGCCGGCATAAAAATCATGCTTTTAACCATGCATCGGCGAGAATCATTTGATGGCGGTATTGCGCGTGTACTCAATGCCGTGGCACACTTTTTACATGAACATCCAAATGTTTTTTGTGTCTACCCGTTCCATCCCAACCCTGCAGTGATTACGGCATTGCAAGATGCTAATCTCACCAGCTTAAGTAACATCTACGTCTGTGAGCCACTACTCTATAAAGATATGGTCTACCTGTTGCAAGCATCCGATTGGGTAGTAACCGATTCGGGCGGCATTCAAGAGGAAGCGGTTAGCTTGTGCAAATCAGTACTGGTGGTGCGCGAGAATACTGAGCGCCCGGAAGGTGTCTGGGCAGGACTAGCGCAGCTGGTAGGGACCGATGCTGATCTATTGGCGCGCGCATTACATGAGCTTGCTGCTGGTACACGTACCGTTGATACAGCCGCTGCTTGCGTCTATGGTGACGGCTACGCTGCTCAAAAAATCGCACGCATCATAAGCTCGTTGAAATTGGTCACTGCCACGCAATCTATGAGTATTAATACTATTATTCCTGCAACTGTTTCGTCAGGTGAACAAACTATGAAAAAAATATGTATGATCGGTCTTGGGTATATTGGGTTGCCAACGGCGCTGGTAGCGGCCGAGCATGGTTTTCGCGTCTGTGGTGTTGATATAGATGCTCAGCGCGTGCATGATATCATGAGCGGCAATCCGGTGATCGATGAACCAGATCTTTCTGAAAAGCTGTATCAAGCTTTGCAAGCAGGTAGTTTTACTGCGCAAACGACACCATCTGATGCCGATTATTATATCATTGCCGTACCAACGCCGATTCAAAAAGACACCACCGCAGATGTTTCGGCGGTCTTTGCTGCGGCCGATGCATTAGTTGGTGTGTTGCGTGCAGGTGCTACCGTCATTTTAGAGTCAACGGTACCGGTTGGTACGACGCACAAGCTTGCTCATTATTTAACTGAAAAAACGGGACTTGTACTCGGTAAAGAGCTTTTTGTTGCTCATTGTCCTGAGCGTGTACTGCCAGGCAACATTGTGCGCGAACTGATCGACAATGCGCGTATCATCGGCGGTGTTGATCGTGCGTCGGTCGATGCGGCAACCGCTATGTATAAAGCGTTTGTTACTGGCAACCTTTATTTAACTGATGCCACGACTGCCGAGATGGTCATCAAGTTGCTTCAATGGCCTATGCTGCTGGGCTTAACCCGTATGAAGTTATTGAGCTTGCCAACAAGCACCCACGTGTTAACATTTTGCGCCCTACCTGTGGTGTGGGTGGCCATTGCATCGCCGTTGACCCGTGGTTTCTTGTCCATTCGTTCCCGGAGCATTCTGACTTTATTCGCGCCGCTCGCGTTACCAATGACAACAAACCGCATGAGGTTATTGCACGTATAGAGCAAGAAGTTGCTGCATGGTACACACAGCAGGTTCCATCGAGTGTTGACGATGTTACTAAAATCCCAACCGTTTTACTGCTCGGCCTTACGTACAAACCTGACGTTAATGACATGCGGGAATCGCCGGCACTTGAAATCGCACAAAAACTAATCGCGCAAAATAACCAAGACATCGTTTCCCCCGGGTCATCCCCGAGAAATCGGGGATCCATCGTTGCCCATGAGTACACGTTATTAAGAGAAGATGACGTTACCGTTGGCACTGATTCTGTTGACTCAAACAATCAAACCATTGCAACAACACCTTACGCCATGAAAGTCCTTGTCTGCGAACCACACCTCAACAAAACCGCGCTTGCGCACTATGTCGGTGACGCTGCAATCGGCGCCACTGAAGGCATAGCAGCAGCAGACATCGTTGTGTTTCTCGTAGCGCATAAGCGCTTTGCGGTACTTGACGCTACTGTGCTGCAGGGCAAACGTGTGCTCGATTTTTGCGGCATTTTGCACAAGAATCGTCCAGCAACTGATGAGCAAGAGCATCTGTTCTGGCCAGCGAGTAAAGGGCAAGAAGTTGAGGGTGTGAAGGTAAACACCGTAGAAACGTATACAGAGCAGGCTCAATAATTAGAGCAGCTTTTATTCAAGCACAGAAACCCCTCTGGTCATCCCCGTGCCGTGCCCGCCATAGCCCTTTTAGGCGACGGCTGGGAAAACGGGGATCCAGTATACTAATCTAAGGGTATTTGCTATGAAGAAGGTTAGCCTACTCCAAGAAGCAGCTAATGTGCGGATTATCGCCAGGACAACCAAGCACCAAGCCTTCTGAGAGGGTATTTTGCCCAAGAGAGATTTTGTGTTTCAATGCGCTTAATTTCTGAAGCATAGCGCTGATCAAATGACTCTTTTGTGGCTTTATATTGGTTTCTGTATCCACATACTGCTTTCGTGATATCCACAACCGGAGCGCTCTCGCCATTAAGCTTAGGGTATCCATCGATCATGGGGACTCTTTTTTTACATATTATAGGTTCATACAGTTGATCGTAGATCCTATTTGCAGGTAAAAACGCATACATAAAATTGTTCTTTTTCGGATTTCCCTGAGAGCATATGGCAACTATCTTATCTGTACTCTTTAAGCCATTCTTATCAGCGATTTTATCTGCAGCTGTTTTAGCTTGTTCAAGGATCGGCGTTATTTCTTGTTGAAAACGTTCATCTAAATCTTGCTGTCTTATTTTTCCGCCATATTTTGGACTAACATTATTACGTAAAAAGTTGCCAACAATCAACAAAGTGCTTCCTGCCGCAAGTGTTGGAATGAGCCATGATCGTTGAGTTGATGATGGATGCGTGTCATGCGCGTGGTTAGGTACTGTAGCAAGAAGTACGTTCAAAGACAAAAATACTGCTGAGGTAGAAGCTTTCTTAAACATAAGGACCTTTTTGATTTTTAGATGTTACTATAAAGAGTTATTAAAAATAAAGTATATTTCATATAGAGTTTTTGTCAAAAAGGAGTGGCTTTGGATATACTTGCGCCATGAAGGCACAATGGCCGGAGAATCTACCCTTCTCGAGCCATCCCCGAGAAATCGGGGATCCATCGTTGCTCATGAGTACACGTTGTTAAGAGAAGATGACGTTGCCATGAGCGCCAATAACAATCAAACCATTGCAACAACACCTTGCGCCATGAGAGTCCTAGTCTGCGAACCGCACCTCAACAAAATCGCGCTCACGCACTATGTCGGCGACGCTGCAATCGGCGCCACTGAAGGCATAGCAGCAGCAGACATCGTTGTGTTTCTCGTAGCGCATAAGCGCTTTGCGGTACTTGACGCTACTGTGCTGCAGGGCAAACGTGTGCTCGATTTTTGCGGCATTTTGCACAAGAATCGTCCAGCAACTGATGAGCAAGAGCATCTGTTCTGGCCAGCGAGCAAAGGGCAAGAGAGCGAGCAGGTACAGCAAAAAGAAGCATACAGATCTACACAGCATATTCAGTAAGATGCTTAAAAACAAGCCCATTATCTTGTATAGACAATGGGCTTGTGTAGAGATTAATCATAGTTTAATGATGCGGGGGGAACGTCAACTTTTTTTGTGGGCATCCAAATTTTCATCCCCGTTGTTTTTGCTTTTAATTCCTCATTTTCTATTACAAGAAAGGGCTTTTCATAACAGAGTTGATTAAGTCCAAAAGGTGCTAGCCCGTGCTCGTGGTACTTATATATCTTTTCATTGGAAAGTTTTAACTTTCCCAAGCCTTCCAAATGATAAAAATAATGAAACATTGCAGGATAGCTATCGTAGACGATTTGTTGCAGTGGTTTCATTGGGCCTTGCGGGTCCTTTCGACCTGACACGTTATAGAATTGATCGTCCAACGCGTTATATGCCCTTTTAATATTGAGATCTACTATTGTTCTTTGTAGGGCTTCAATAAGATTCTTATTGTTTTTTCCTATTATTTGGAATGAATTTTCAAAATCAAGACATTTGTTGTAGGCAACCACAATGCCGAATTTCTCAAGATGTTCTACGGTCGTTTTATCAAATAGTTCTTGTTTAGATAAAGGATTCACATCAAAGTCTGCATAGACAAAGTGATCTGCTTTTGTCGTTGAAAGCGTATGGAGCGCTGCCATTACGCGTAATAAATCTGCACGAAAATAGACAGGGGTTTTATGTGAGAAAACGGCCGCATTATTGTTTACCTCAGAAAGGTCTCGTACATCTTTCAATATAACAGGATTAGTTGTATGTTCTTTTATTTTCTCGAGCGTACGCTGAGGGGCCTCTTGTGCCGTCAGTGCGCTATCAAACCAAACCTGTACATTGTTTGTCGGGTGAAGCTCAGACCACGTAATAATAGGATCTAAATATTTTTCTTTGAGTTCTTCTTCGTTTTTAGCAGGGAAGATATATTTCTGTTCTCCTGCAAGCCCTCTGTTAATCCACATAAGGTTTATCGTGTACGGAGAGCTGACTCTTCTGTCACCATAATATTTCCACAATGCAGCGGCGGCAGTGCTAGCGATTCCCACTTTTAGCATTGTTTTTGGAGCTTTTAACGATGAGCGGAAGCCCTGAGCTGTGTTACTAGCCGTGCTGTTGACAAAAGAGCTCTTGAACCCACGCAATGCAGCCATGCCGCGAAATATCGTGGCATACGAATTATGGGCCATACCCACAAAGATCAGTAAAGGTAGCAATCGTTTAAGTAACATAGAGCCTCTATTTTTTTACCTTGAGTGTCGTAAGATTTATTACAATAAATATATTTCATATAGAATTTTTGTCAAAAGGGGGTTCTTGGGGTATACTTACGGTATGAAACCTCAATGCCCGGAGAATCTACCCTCACAACCGGGGGTTTACTTCTTCAAGGATAAAAACAATACCGTTTTGTATATAGGCAAGGCAACGTCGCTGAAAAGCCGGGTGCAGAGCTATTTCGTGCGCTACAACAGCGACTGGAAAGTGCATGCGCTGCTTGAAGAGCACGCTACGGTTGAGTTTGTCATAACCAAAACAGAGACCGAGGCGGCTCTGCTAGAGGCTGAGCTTATTCAGGCTCATAAGCCCAAATATAATGTGCTCCTGACCAGTGGGCAGCCATTTGTCTATATTTTTATCTCGAATGATGAGTTGCCCGAGCCGAAGATTGTGCGAGTGAAAAAGGGCAAAGGTACCTACATTGGTCCCTTCTTATATGCCAAACATGCCAAGGGGGCGCTCCGCTATTTGGTTGAGACGTTTCGCCTGATGCTGTGTAACAAGAAGTTAGAAAATGGGTGCCTTGATTATCATCTGGGCTTGTGCGCGGGCAGCTGTAGACAAGATTTTAATCCAGCTGACTATCGCTTTCGGGTAGAGCTTGCTTTGGATGCATTGCAGGGCAATCAGAAAGATTTTATACGTAAATTAACGAAACAGATGCAGGAGTATAGTCAGCAGTTAGCCTTTGAAAAAGCTAAACATATGCGTGATTATCTTGAGCATTTAGAAGTGATTTTTGCAACGCTCAAAGCAAAGTGTGCGGCACGTGAGCAGGCTGTTGTCTCGGCTGTGCTGCCACGTTCCTACACGCAACAGTTTGATGATCAAGTAGGTTTGGCTATCCAACAGCTTTTACAGCTTGATAAACCTGCGCATGTTATTGATTGTTTCGATATTTCTCATTTTCAAAGCACGCACCTGGTAGGTTCATGTATTCGGTTTGTTGGTGGTGTGCCGGAAAAAAATTCATTTCGGCGCTTTAGAATTCGCACGCTGACTGAGCAGAATGATTATGCAGCATTGCGTGAAATTGTATCGCGTCGTTATAAATCGCAGATTGATTATCCAGACCTTATACTGATTGATGGCGGCAAAGGGCAATTAAGTGCCGTTGTGCCGCTCGTTCCCACGGTTTCATGCGCAAGTCTTGCAAAACGGGAAGAGCGTGTGTTTTCATCGAGGCTGCCTGATGGTGTGGTGCTTGATCCACATACCAAAGAGGGTAAACTATTAATTAGCTTACGTGATTACACACATCACTTTGCCGTACGATACCATCGTTTGCGACGGAGTGCAGCCCTTGGGAAATAAGTATGAAAACAGATTCTTTAACACGTGCGGCACAAGAGCTTGTTAACAAAGCTGCTTTGGTTGCTACGCAGTATCATAATCCGACCTTACAACCGATTCATTTTTTATCAGCAGCACAAGATGAGCCTTTTTGTGCGCTTTTTTTTACCACCTTGTCAGTACCGCAAGATCAGCTTGCATCGCTCACAAAGCAGGGGCTTGAAGCGTTACCTCGCCTTAGCCAAGAGCACGAGCTTGAAGTGGACAGCACAACGCAACGATTTTTCGCTGCATGTAAAAAAGAGGCAGATAAGCTTGGCGATACCTATATCAGTTTAGAGCATATTATGTTAGCGCTGGCCGATACACCAGATTTGCCGGCGAATATACGGACTTTTTTCGCTCAACACCATTTTAATCATGCAACGATTGTGGGGTATATGGCTACAGTGCGTAACGGTAAGAAATCTACCGAAAAAAATGCTGAAGATACGTATAAGATTTTAGAAAAATATTGCCAAAATATTACTGAGCTTGCGCGTGAAGGCAAACTTGATCCGGTAATTGGCCGGCACGAAGAGATTCGTCGTGTTATTCAGATTTTGTCGCGCCGCACCAAAAACAACCCCGTGCTCATAGGTGAGCCTGGTGTGGGCAAAACCGCCATCGTTGAAGGTATTGCCCAGCGTATTGTCAATAACGATGTCCCTGAAAGCATCAAGGGCAAACAGATTTATTCTTTGGATTTGGGGTTGTTGATCGCTGGAGCCAAATACCAAGGTGAATTTGAAGAGCGCTTGAAAGGCGTACTCAAAGAAATAGAATCGAATGGTGATGGGCTCATTATCTTTATCGATGAGCTGCACATGCTCGTTGGTGCCGGTTCAAGTGGTGGCGGCATGGACGCCTCAAACTTACTCAAGCCTGCGCTTGCGCGTGGTACGTTGCACTGCATTGGTGCAACAACGCTGCAAGAGTATAAAAAATATATAGAAAAGGATGCCGCACTTGAGCGCCGCTTTCAACCAGTTGTTGTTGAAGAACCATCGACAGAAGATGCTATTTCCATCTTGCGTGGTTTGAAAGAGCGGTATGAGTTACATCATGGTATTCGTATTAAAGATCAGGCGCTCGTTGATGCAGTGCTCTTGTCAAAAAAATATATCCCGGACCGCTTTTTACCGGACAAAGCGATCGATCTTATTGACGAAGCTGCATCGATGGTAAAGATGTCGATCGATTCGCAACCTGAAATGCTTGATAAGCTTGAGCGAACTATTCGCCAGCTCGAGATAGAAAAGCTTGCGCTGACCAAGGAGAAAGAGCATCCTGCCTCACAAGCTCGTTTGAGTGAACTCGATGCAGAGCTTGCCAGCATTAAAGAGCAGCATAATGTGCTGTTTGCGCAATGGAAAGCAGAAAAAGCACCGCTTGAACGCATTAACCAACTCAAAGAAAAGATTGAAGGCGCACAGCAAGAATTTGTCATTGCCGAGCGGCAAGGCGATTATGGACGCGCGTCAGAAATTAAATATGGACGGATTGCAAAGCTAGAACAGGAGCTCGCCAAAGAGCAAGAAACAATTAAGCATCTTAAAACGCATACCGTCAAACAAGAAGTGGACGAGCATGATATTGCCACCGTGCTTTCACGTGCTACCAAAATTCCGGTGGAAAAATTACAAGAAAGTGAGTCGCAAAAGCTGCTTGAAATGGAGTCGGTGTTGCACAAACGCGTGATCGGTCAAGATGAGGCTGTCACGACCATAGCACATGCGATTCAGATGCATCGTACTGGACTTACCGATCCGAACAAACCGATCGGCTCGTTTCTCTTTTTGGGGCCGACAGGGGTGGGTAAAACGGAAGTTGCCAAAGCGGTTGCCGATTATCTTTTTAACGATCCAAACAATATCGTGCGCATCGACATGTCAGAGTATATGGAAAAGCATGCCGTCGCTCGTCTTATTGGTGCGCCACCAGGCTATGTTGGGTATGAAGAGGGTGGTCAGCTTACCGAGCAGGTGCGTCGCCATCCGTATAGCGTAGTGCTCTTTGATGAGATTGAAAAAGCGCATGCCGATGTGTTTAACATCTTTTTACAGATTCTTGACGAGGGTCATTTGACCGACAGTCAAGGGCGTACCGTATCTTTTAAAAACTGTATTATCATCATGACTTCTAACATCGGCTCTGAGCTTATACTGAATGCTAAAGAGCTGACCGAATCGGTCAAGCAATCGATTGAGAAGATGTTGCAAACCCATTTTAGACCAGAGTTTTTAAATCGTATCGATGCGATCGTCTACTTCAAGATGCTTACGCAAGAAGATATTATTGCTATTGCCGATATTCAACTCAACATCATCAAAGAGCGTCTCAAGCTGCAGGGTGTTACGTTAACTATTGACGATGCGGTGCGCATACTGGTTGCCGATGAGGGGTATAACAAAGAGTTTGGTGCTCGGCCGTTAAAGCGTACCATTCAGCGACTCATTGGGGTGACGGTATCGCAGTATATGCTTAAGCATCCTGACAAAAAGCAGATACATATTGGTGTAAAAAATGGTTCGATTGCGGCTAGTTAAGGGAAATCTTGTATATGAAAAATAATAGAGCTACTCGTTTGTGTATGTTGCTTGTAAGCATGAGCTTCATGCTTAATGGTGGCAATTCATCCAGTTCATCAAGAACTCGTGGGAAAACGCAAGACTCACTGTATGATCTTGGTGCTCTGATAGTTTTTAGTGGAGCCGGCCGTATTGATGGCGTCAAGAAATGCCTTGATGCAGCTGTTGATGTAAATGGGGAAGATGCAATTGGTAGCACTCCTTTGGGAGGTGCAGTTGTATTCGAACGTGAAGGTGTAGTATCTCTGTTGCTAGACCGTGGCGCTTGCCCCCATAAATGCGGTCGAGGAGAGTGTTCACCGCTTCGTACATGTTTGATACAACACGAACCAGAAAAGGTTAACAAGAATATCTTGGATTTGTTGCTCAGCTGTAAGTGTTCCCACCCAGTCGATGATCAAAAGTTTCAAATGCCTGAGCAACTTATAGCCTCATTGCTTGAGCGAAACCATCCTTATACTACAAGACAAGCTCAGGTTTTAGCTCTTGCGCTCAAAGAGTCAAGGCGCATCGCACATGCAGATACCGAAATAAAAGCATGAAAACTAAGATAGCGATAATGGTCATGGCACTGCTTTTGTGTAAAGCAGTAGCGCTTGTAGCTGGTAATGCATCGAGCAAAAGAGCAGAGCGCAAGAAATTAACGAAAACCTCGTTTTTGCAACGAGCTGTGATTGATTATTTTGTACTATCTGGCACGGATAGCACTCCTGATAGTCTCATCAAATATCTTGATAGAGGGATTGGTGTAAATGAGGCGAATGGATTTGGGACCACTGCGCTGATGGCCGCGGCATTAAACAACAGAACTCAAAATATAGATTTATTGTTAGAGCATGGTGCTTGTGCTCATCAGATGAATGGTAATGGACACTCAGCGATCTATACATTTTTGAGTGAAAATGATCCAGACAAACTTGACAAGCATATTGTGCGCTCGTTGCTCAGGTGTCGATGCACTCATTTAGGCAGTGATCCAAAATTTCAAATGCCTGAGCAGCTTATAGCCTCATTACGTAAGGAAGATAATCCTGGGAAAGCAGATTTTGTAGAGTGGATAGAAGGTGGAATGAGCAGAACGGTAGCTGAGATTGTGTTAAATCCTGTAGAGGATAAAGATCGCATATTTCCTCGATATAGCCCGATTAATGATATAATTTTGTCATACATAAGCACTTATCAAGAGACGCCTGCAGAGCGTCAAGACACATTGCAAAGAAAGATAGCCAAGGAAACGCATGAGAAATAGCGTAGGTACATTTTTGGCAGTACTGTTTTTTTTGAAAAGTTACACCCTTAGGTGTCATGGCTTAATAGATTGAATTGTATGAACAACAGTAAGATTACTCGGTTTTTTATACTGGCTTTATGTATGAACCTCATGCTTAACGGCGGAAATTCATTGCATTCATCAAGAAGACGTGAAAAAACGCCGAGATCGCATTATGGCCATAGGGATTTGATACTTGCTAGTAGAGCCGGCAACATTGATGGCGTCAAAAAATGTCTAGATGCAGGAGTTGATGTAAACGCAACAGATGAAATTTGCAGCACCTCTTTGGGACATGCAATTGTATCCGGCCATAAAGAAATAATATCTCTGTTGCTAGAGAATGATGCTTGTTCCCATAGAGTCGATTTTTTTAATAATTCAGCAATTTCTACCTATTTGATTCACCATGATCAAGGCAAACTTGACAAGAATGTTGTGCATTCGTTGCTTAGGTGCAGATGCGTTCATTCAGTCACTGATCCAAAGTTTCAAATGCCTGAACAGCTTATAGCTTCGTTTCGCGGGCAAATGTATCCCTATGCTACTCAGCAAGCAGATTTTGTAGCTGCTGAGCTTGAGCAGATAGAAGACGAAAGACGCAGAACGCTAGCTGATGTTGTGTTAAATCCTGTAGCGGACAAAGATCGCATATTTCCTCGATGCAGCCCAATTAATGGTATAATTTTGTCCTACATAAGCGCTCATAAAGAGACACCTGCAGAGCGTCAAGACACATTGCAAAGGCAAATGCCGAAAGACACAGATGAAAAATAATGTAGGGACATTTTTAGCAGTACTGTTTTTTTGTACAAGTTGCACCCTTGTTGCCGGCAACACGTTCGGCAGGAGGCGGCCCGCTGAAGAAAAACATGAAAAAATTGCTCGTGCTTACAGGGCAATTTTGCATGGCGAAGTAAGAAAACTTGAAGGTCTATTGCGCGAAGGGATGATAACAGTTGATGAAATACACAACGGTTGTGGCTCAACAGCGCTGGAGGGCGCAATACATGGGAGGCAACCAGATGTTGTACGTTGTTTATTAGAGCATGGAGCTTCAGTTATTGCAGAAAATGACCGTGGACAAAATTCCGTTGTGGTGTCTTTAGAGTTGATTGATGGTACGCAATGTGGACCTATCGAGGTCTTGCATGAGCTTTTGAGATACCATCCAGCAATAGGTCGGTTGTTCAATGAGAAGTGGGTGCAATGGTCGGTAGATCGTAGAAGCCCTAAGGCGGGGATATTATTTAACGCTATTGATCACGTTGAAAATAACAGACAAAATGGCACCGTCGCGCACATGCTCTTAGTTGATCAATTGCCTGCGCCAGTGATTACTATGGTGCAATCATACCTGAGTTATCGTCAAGAAACAGAGGGAGAAAAGGCGCAAACAGTAGGGTTGCTTGCCAGAGCTCGGGCTCATTAATCTTTTTGTGACAAGCTTCTTTTCTGTTCAGGAGTTAACCGCTCAAGCTCAAGACTGATAAAATAACTCAAGATGGTACGGATAACCACCACGATCGCCAAGATGCCCATGTTGTAATAGTTCGGGTTGACCAGTGAGCCGATAATGTCGGCGCCTACCATGAACTCAAGGCCTAAGATGACGCTACAGCCAAACTGGTACCGCACATAGTTGAGATCGATTTTTTCTGTAAGAAGCCCTCTCAATAGCGTGTAGGCTGCATGAAATGCGGCGAGTGTAATGATAGTAATGCCGATAAGCTCGATAAAGATTTTGATGTAGGGTAAGCCCAGATCGAATAATGCAACGCTCTCCATGCCTGCCTCGTATGCGCAAAGGTATCAATTTATCGCATCAAACTTTTAATAGGTTAGTAGAGTTAATCAGCTATCGGCAATATATGTCTCCAGGTACACGTTTTTTTGCGTGCACAGCGTTTCTTTTTGGTCTGTCGGGCTAGTTATGCCAGGGATAGTGCCAATAGGAGCTTTGCAGGTTTTATCAAACTGAAATTTGTGATAAGATAGGTTTATACAGCTTTTTTGGCCGATTTTTAAGCCTTTTTGCTCTTCGGGGTGCCCATGGCGTGCAATTATGACCTTTTTTTAACCTTTGCCCTTCATTGTGCGCGTATACTCTCCTTAGCCTTTGGCGGGTACTTTTTAATAGGCATAGTCGGCAAAAAGATTCGTCAGAAGTTTATCCAGGGGCGGCATGATGAGTTGGGCCTTGAGCTCATTGCGCACGTGGTCTCTTATGCGTTGTTTTTTGGCATCAGTGTAGCTATTCTTCATGAGCTGGGTATTAACGTGTCGGCATTCCTAGGGATGGCGGGTATTATCGGTGTGGCTGTGGGCTATGCGGCACAATCGAGCATGTCGAATCTCATTAGTGGCCTTTTCTTGCTGTTTGAGCGGCCATTTAAGATTGGCGATGAGCTGATCGTCAATGGTATTAAGGGGCATGTGGCTGATGTTAACCTCTTTGCCTTGGTACTCAGGGACGCTTCAAACACGCTTATAACACTTGCCCATGATCAGTATCGCAAAGGAGCTATTTCCAACCTCTCTGCGATGCCTCTTAGGCGGTATGATTTTTGTATCGAGGTACAAAATGCCGATTCTTTGGTTGCCTTGCGTGGGCTCATAGAACAGGCTATAGAAGTTAATGAGTATCGAGCTCGCGATAGGCAGATTCACATAGAGATTATAAAAATATACGCATACACAACGACCTGTGCCATTGGGGTATGGGTTAGACAAGAGAATATGGCATCCCTTAAATCACAGATCTTGGCTCAGCTTAAAGGTACGCTCGAGCAGCATGGGATAGCCCTCTCCGCTTTTTATGTAGGACATGACAAAGGAACTTTATGAAACAAAGAAAACAAAGAACGGCCCCTGAAGGCATAGTTCTTAATAAATATCTAGCCCATGCAGGTATCGACTCTCGTCGTAAAACGGTAGAGCTCATAAAAGATGAGATGATCCGCATCAACGGTAAAATCGTAACGGATCCTGCGTACCGCGTTATGCCTAAAGATCACGTCAAGGTGGGCAATAAGTTGGTGTCGGCTGAAGCTCGAACCTATATCTTGTTGAACAAGCCGGTAGGCTTTGTCACCACAGTCAGCGATGACAAAGGCAGACCAACCGTGATGTCATTGCTTCCAAGAACTATCAAGGCGCGTTTATATCCGGTTGGTAGACTTGATCGTGACACGACCGGTCTTTTACTTATGACCAACGATGGTGAAATTACGCAGCGCCTTGCTCACCCACGTTTTGAAGTGCAAAAAGTATACCGTGTGCTCCTTGATAAACCATTAGAGCATGCGCATCTTGAAGAGATCAAAGCTGGTGTACGCTTGTCTGACGGTCGCGTTTATGTTGACCGTGTGGCGCCGATGAGTGGTACGCGTGCTAAGGCTGTCATTGTTACGCTGCATAGCGGGCGTTACCGTGTTGTGCGCAGGTTGTTTGAGCATTTTGGCTATGAGGTCAAGGCTTTAGACAGGTTTAAGTTTGCTGATTTGACGCAAGATGATCTGTC
Source organism: uncultured Pseudomonadota bacterium (assembly GCA_964533545.1). GTDB lineage: Bacteria > Babelota > Babeliae > Babelales > Vermiphilaceae > JAFEAZ01. Next base: position 41,004 of record CAZHJT010000006.1, read on the forward strand.
GGTTGGTATGTGGCGCCATTTGACACCACATGAAGTTGCTCAATTTACTGGTGCTAAGCATACTGCATGTTGTGTTGCTGAGGTACCAAGCAAAGCTCAAGAATTAGCTGCATAACGTCGCACATCTAGATCTATTCCCCCTTTTCATCAAAATTTGCTTTCCGAGTCATCCCCTCAGTCGTCGCTTTTCAAGCTATGCCTGACGGGGTGAAAACGGCCTGCACTTCGAAGCCCGCAGGGCGTAGTAGTGGGATCCATGCTGTGATGTTATTCCGTATAACGCTTACCCACCGTTGCGCCGTAAGAATTTTCTCCAGCGAGATTTTTTCTTTGGCGTTGGCCTGCTTAATCTCCCTGCTACATGCTCTTGGATGGCAGACACACAGGTGTCATCCCACAGCGCGTCATCGCTATATTCATGTACCAAATCAACGACAGAAGCCACTGGCAAATGAGTGAGTAGTAATGGCGAGCGAGCGGCCTCTGTTGTTTGTTTATGCAATCCTTTAATAAAGTCTGTAGCTTCGCTAGTGGCATCAAACGTAGGAACTATTTCTGGG
>CAZHJT010000006.1:41573-47083 GCA_964533545.1 uncultured Pseudomonadota bacterium
CAGTTGTCTTGGTGTGCAGTTGTTCCAGCTATCTTTAAGGGTTCTGTTGGTGTTCAAGAAGATGAGATGGGCCAGCGACTCGCAAAAATTATTAAAATTCGCAATGCACAGAGCATGCACAGCCGTTGCTTGATCCTTCGTTTGCGTATTAGGGTCTGCTCCTTGCTCAATAAGCTGAATAATTTCTTTCGGGTAATTAGGATTGCGATGCACTTTCTCTCTGATGGTGTCGACAAATAGAGCGCCTATGGTTGGTGGGTAGATTCGTGTTATCAGCTCTCTTAATTGCCGAGTTTTTTCTTGGTCGTATACATCTGGTGTAGATGATGTATGAGTGGGGTTATGCATAGCGGCTAAAAAGAAAAAAAGAAGTTTTTTATGCATAGATGCTCCTAAAAAATTTATGCATACTCAACACTAGTTTGTCATGTAAAATATGGTAATCTTTTATTCTTATATAAAGATTTTCAATTCGTTTTACCCATAATTGGTTTTATATGTCAAACAAATATATTCAGGTCGAGCAATCACTCAATCTTCGTGGGCAAGCGTCACTCAATGGTGCAAAAAATGCAACGCTGCCTATTATGGCTTCTCTGATTTTAACCGATGGTATTTCGCGTCTTTCAAACGTTCCTCGTTCTCATGACGTTATGTGCATGATGCAGCTGTTGCATAATCTTGGTGCGCGTGCGGATTTTATTGATGAACATACGTTAGAAGTTGACACGTCAACGCTTGATACTTTCTGCATTGATCCAGTAATTATGAAAAAAATGCGTGCCTCGATCCTTGCTATGGGACCGTTGTTGGCTCGTTTTGGCAAGGCTGATGTCGCATTGCCCGGCGGCTGTTCAATTGGTGCGCGTCCCATCAATTATCATCTTGAAGCATTTGCTTCTATGGGTACGCAGATCACCATGCAGGACGATTTTTTATACGCACGAGCGAGCAGCTTAAAGCCATCGACCATTATTATGGACTATCCCAGCGTCGGCACGACTGAAAACGTTATGATGGCCGCTGCGCGTACGCGCGGTATTACGCGTATTGTTAATGCAGCACTTGAGCCAGAGGTGTTTGATCTCATTGCGGTATTGCGTGCCATGGGTGCTAATATTACGATACATCCGGCGGCAACGATTGAGATCGAAGGCGTTGATGAGTTGAAGCCGGTTGAATATGCAATTATGTATGATCGCCTTGAGGCAGGAGCGCTTATGCTTGCCGCAGCGATTACCGGTGGCGATATTTATCTTCCTCAAGCGCCAGCACATGTTATGGAAATCTTTATTTTGAAGTTGCAACAGATGGGGCACACCGTAGAGGTTGGCGCCAACGGCGTTGGTGTACGTATTAAGGCTACTACATCGCCGCAAGCAGTTTCTTTGAAGACTGGTCAATACCCAGGATTTCCTACCGATTTACAAGCACCTATGATGGCCGCACAATGCTTGGCTGAGGGCGTGAGTATTATTGAAGAGACGGTATTTGAGAATAGAATGTTGCATGTCCATGAGCTTTCAAAGATGGGTGCCAACATCACCAGTGAGCATAATCGTACGATTATAAAAGGGGTTGATCAGTTACGCGGTGCCGCGGTAATGGCGACTGACATTCGTGCGTCCTGCGCATTGGTGCTTGCCGGTTTTGCCGCGCAAGGAACGACACGCATGACGGGATTGCACCATTGGATGCGTGGGTATGATTCGTTGGAACTTACATTGCAATCGCTGGGTGGCCGCATTAGCATCGTTGACTGTCAAGATGCTGAATATCAAGCTCTGCTTGGTCAAGTGAACGGTTCTGGCGTTACGGCGAGCCAAGTGTGCTAAAAACCGCCGGAAAGTTCTATGAGCTCTTTGGTGATTTTTAGTTGTCTGGTCTTGTTGTATTGCAACTGTGTTTCGTCAAGCAGCGTACGCGCATTACGCGTTGCAGTGTCCATCGACAAAAAGCGCGCAGCCTGCTCCGCAAACAAAGATTCAAACAGCGCTTGGTAGATCTGTGCGTGCAGATATTGCTCCGCTACTAGAGGAAGTATCTCTTCAACGGGCTGCTCCCAATTGTAGTCGATGACCGGATCGGTATGGCGCCGCTCAAAAGGTATAAGTGCCGTTTCTCGGGCCTCTTGCTTGAAAAATGTTTTTATCACGTTGCCAATAAGCGATACTCGACCGAATTGTCCCTGCATAATCAGCTGTGTACAGGCAAGCGCAATTGACTCCAAGCTGTTTGCGCTCATATCGGCACGCGTTAACAGGATGGCGTCCTGTGGTAGGCCATGCTTATATTCGATTGCTTGTTTGCCGATCAATACGTACCGTATGGGCGCTTGATGGAGCGAGCTCAATCTTTTGTGTAGCAAGGTAAAAAGCTCGCCATTAAAATTGCCGCAAAGCCCCTTATTTGAGCTAATGATGATATACAGGTGCTGCCGATTGGCACCTTGATCCGGAAAGAAAATAGGATCGGTCCAGTCTGGAGCATGTTGGCAAAGGCGCTTAAAAAGGCTCAGCATGGAGTCTTTGTACTGCGTGACAGGTCTATGCTTGTTTTTTAATCGCGTGTGTGTTGCCATTGAAATAAGGCGCATTGCATGCGTTATTTTTTTTATAGTCTCTATGGCTTTGATGCGTTGGCGTAATTGAATTAACTGAGACATGCTCTTTACAACCTTATTGCTGGTACACGCGTCTATTTTGTTTGATATAAGTAGACTACTGCGCGTATACTACTTTTGCAATACTACGTATGGTAAAAAGGTTGCTCAAGCAAGCACATAAGTCGGTTTGGATATGGCATGAAGCTCATTGTTGATGCGTATAATGTTTTAAAACAGGTTTCATCAAACCTCTATATTGCTGATCATGAGCGTGCGGCCTTTGTAGCGCAGATGGTTGCGTATGCCAATAAAAAGCGTATAGAAGCAATAATAGTCTTTGATGGTGCCTCTGGGGGCGATTATGCCTCGAGCGAGCACCGCGGTCGCGTTACGATCGTCTATGCTGGACCGGGTGTGCAGGCTGATACTTTTATTCAAAAATATGTGCACAACTATAAAGAGCATGAGCTGTTGCTCGTTTCGACTGATCGTGCACTCTGTAGATGGGTAGCGCGGTATAATGTGCAATCGATAGATGCGCTTGCATTTTATGCAATGCTACGACAAACTCAGCGGGTAGATACTTCAAAAGAGCAGATTGATGGCAAGGCTATTAAGCTTGGCAGCGTCGCAGACCAAGATATAGATGCGCTGATGGAAGAGGCGGCTGATCAGGTTATGATTAAAGAGAGTGAAGATGACGAGCCGGTTGATCGCTCGTCAGGCTCATATACGCCCTCTAAAAAAGAACGTGCATTGTTAAAAAAAATAAAGAAACTATGAACTCACAACAATCTACCAATACCATGCTCTATGGCCTTGATGAAATAGAGCGCGTTGCAGACTATCTGTATAGCTTAAAAGATCGCTGTGCCGTCTACACGTTCACTGGCTCGCTCGGGGCAGGTAAAACGACACTCGTGCAAGCGTTATTACGCCGTTTCGGCGTCACCGGTCCGATTGCAAGCCCGACCTTTACCTATGTGCAGATATACGCCGGCAACGATCATCAGGCTATCTATCACTTTGATACCTATCGATTACCCTCAATTAACGCGTTTATCGCCTCAGGGTTTGATGAATACCTCTATCAACCCAACAGTTATGCTTTTATTGAATGGCCTGAGATCATTGAGCCATTGCTGCGTGATCGCGTCTGCCGAGTTTCGCTTGAGTATCAAGACTTGGAAAAGCGGCTTATGACCTGCGTAGTGGGGTGAACATGAGTAGGATATGCAACTGTGTGTATGTTTTATAGTTGTTTCTGATTGAACTGGAACGTAATCATTTCGCCGTTCATATTGTACCCGCCTCTGGCAAGTACTTTCCTCAACCCGTCTGGGGCTGTCGCTTCTATGCGGTCTCGTTCACAAGTTTCATTGACGTAGAGCGATTGATCCGGCTGCAGCTGCTTACTTTTTTGTTTACAGACCCCTTTGTAGTAAACCGTTACAGTTGCAGGAGTGTCGCCACCATTTATGATGGTCGTGCACCTCGTGGTTGCGGCAAATACGCTTAAAAAAATAAATAACGGTATCGGCTGCTTGTTCACTATAACCTCCTTCTAAAGACGGTTTCAGATAGTAACAATTTAGCAGGTCTGATCGGTTGGTAGCAAGAGTTCAGGTATGTGGATATACTGGTTTTTCTGGCCAATCGAAGGGCGTTCTGTCTTTTATGGGCCCGTGCGAGGTTGAACATGGTTCGTCTACTCATAAAAGGTTACTAATGGATATAGAAAAAAGCCCCTTGATGCAGCGCCCAGATTACCTGGTCTGTACCTGCATGGGCGTTATGCACAGTGATATTGTAGCGGCCATAGAAGCTGGCAACAAAACCTACCAGGATCTGCAAGATACGTTAATGGTGGGCACGGGCTGCTCAAGCTGCGTGGAAGAAGTGCATGAGATTTTAAAGCAGGAATTGGCGGCTAAGTAATAGCGGTTAGGGCCTCTGTCTGTGGCTCAAATAGACTCAGGGTGGCTTTTGGCACGCGATACTCTAACCAGCGCGGTTAACCGTGATTCAATCATAACGCACCATACACTAATAATTTTTCTTAAAAGATGCGAAAAAAGATCGAAAAGGCTTACTGGATCAACGTATTGAGTGTTTTTTGCGTTGAAGAAACCTGTTCGGTCGGGCCTAAAATTATTACGCGCATGTTGAAATTCGCTAGAAAACTATTAGTATAATGTCGGTGCTTATTATAAATGCAACAGTTTTTTGTAAAATAAGCATCGATTTGACATAGGCGAGATTCCCGAGCGGTCAAAGGGGACGGACTGTAAATCCGTTGGCGCAGCCTTCGCAGGTTCGAATCCTGCTCTCGCCACCATGCTTTGTCTATCCGTGCCTACTGGCTCGGCAGACTTCGCATGGCTGACGCCATTCTTTTTAAGGGAATAGCATAAAAATAGAGGGTTTTAAGCTGATGATCAGGTTTAAAACGATCTAGAGCATTATTGATATAAAAGCGGGAATAGCTCAATTGGTAGAGCGACAGCCTTCCAAGCTGTAGGTTGCGGGTTCGAGCCCCGTTTCCCGCTCCATAAAAGTTGCTGCGGTAAAGAGATAAGGCTGGTGTAGCTCAGTTGGTAGAGCAGCTGATTTGTAATCAGCAGGTCGCAGGTTCAAATCCTGTCACCAGCTCCATAAATGAAAAAGATAACTCCAAAGCTAAAATTGGTTTGTTTTTTTTCATTTTTTAATTTACCCTATAGTAGCGTAGATCTGGATGAGAAGTAGGGGTTGCCCACGTAGCTCAGTCGGTAGAGCACTCCCTTGGTAAGGGAGAGGTCATCGGTTCAAATCCGATCGCGGGCTCCAGAAAATAGATTATAAATATATGTTGTGCGTTGTGCTTAAATCTGTGGAATTGAGTTGTTATGGCAAAAAATAGAGT
>CAZHJT010000007.1:0-3906 GCA_964533545.1 uncultured Pseudomonadota bacterium
AGACCTGCGCTACAGTCGAACCAGGACAGACTCAGTATCAGAAGAGATCCAATATCAAAATCACCGTAACTTTCGATCGTAGCACAACAGAACTGCTTGCTTGTGTGGCACGCCAAAGCAAAAATTCCATAGTTAATCTTGTTGAAAAACTTACCCTAGAAGCTCTTGAGTCGCGTGAAGAGGCTTATCTTGCTAAAATAGCCGAAAGATTAGATATTCAAAACGTGAAATCATATACACATGATCAAGCCTGGCTTACCAAGAGATGTTCTTAAGTTCACAAAAAAACAGCTAGAACTGGCAATTCTGATCTATTTATAGCCAAATTTATGCTAATTCAAATTGTTTGTGTATGCGCTGCCGATATTCTAGATAAATGATAAGGAGCTCTTTATACTGCACAGAGTAGCAGCTTTGTTATTGTTAATCCAAGAGAAGGTATAGTCATCATGAACAATAGTGCTAGCACATTCTTAGCAGGTCTATTTCTTCTCGCTGCAGTTGTGTGCGGTATACACAGCACAGAACAGATTCCAGCTAAAGCTGACTCCTTTTACACCATATGGCTGCCAGGACTTTATGGTGGGCATGCAGAACAGATGTCATTAGTAACAACATCAGACTATGCGATGTATGATGTCATAAAGCCTGCAGCTGACGCAGATCTTGGGCAAGAACGGTGCATACGTGATCTTGAGCGTCAGCTACACAGTGACCAAACGTTCAACAAAAACAAAAAAGTTATTGTGATTGGGACATCGCAAGGGGCGGCAACCTGGCTGAATGCAATTGCGCGAATGACATTAGATCAGCAAGAAAAGATAGCGGCGATTATTTTAGAAGCACCATTGGCCGATGCCAATGAAGCTATCATGCAAAGTGCGCTTAAAAAACCGGGAGTAGCTTATTTGCCTTTGGTCAGACTTTGGTCACCATGGATAGCAAAACTGTATCATCCTTTTTATAACCCTTATGGAGTACAGGCTATTGCATCGGTTAAGCAGATTGCCAAACATATACCAGTTATTATTGTACATAATAAAAAAGATCGGCGTATTTCAGTCAATAGCGCCCGAAGATTAGTGCGCGAATTTTTAACGCATAGACACCCTATGTTTCACAACGTGTATTATATAGAAACGGACATAGCCGCGCAGTATGGCGACAGTCACACCGACTTTTTACGTGAAGACGCTCAAGCTCAAGCAGCATTCCATGCGATTTGCAAAAAGCTAGGTCTACCCTATGACAAGAAACAGGCGGAAAGATTACAGGATCAAGACCTGAAAACCTTTCAACCCTTAATAGAGCAGCTCGACACAGCTATTGATCAAAGCAGCTGGGTAAGTACAGCGATACGTAACGTTATTGATGGGTTGACGCTGGCGGCAATTACTGCCCTATTGTATATACTTATTAGAAAACGCTTAAAAAGATAAACAACTTACTTGTTTGATTGGGCGTATTTTTTAGCACAATTAGTCATAAGCTAGATTCTCTACACAAAAATTTACTAAAATCTGTTTCAGTTATTTTTTTACAAAAAAATAGTTTGTTAAAAATAAGGAAAAACAGATGAAGTTATTCGATTTTTTTAATGCTTCCAAAAAACTATGTGCGTTGCTTCTTCTTCTAGTGCCACAGCAGTTGTTCCCTAGGGATCAGCATGATGACCTTATTCCTAATGCATTGGTCAGTTTAGATGATGATATCATTACCGCTATTTTACACTGTAAAGAATCATATATTGATCAACAATGGTCTTTATTGTTCAATCTTGTGAGTCAAGATTTAATTGCTGGTGGTACAACTCTCTATGATCAACAGGCCTGCCAGATTATAAAAGAGTGCGTTGCAGTAGTAATTGCCCATGCTGGTGATAGAACTGATGAGCAATCTACTGAAACAATACGAAAACTGAACGATGCACTGGCTGGGTATACTCAGAAAACGCTTTTGAATAGATCGTACCGATCACATGGTTCGCATAATAGCGGCGAGTTGCCTTGGCTTACAGGCAGTATTGCTGGGCATACTGCTGGTCAACTATGTCATTTGACGGTCAATACGCTCAAAAAAGCCCGTTTACACGTTTTGCCTGGTTCACGAGTACATGCTGACTTGACGATTACTAATCCGGAAGTTGTTTCTGAAGAGCCAAAAATTTGCCCTCACTGCTCTGCACTATACCGTTCTGACGTCTGCTGTCGACGAGGCTCAACTGGTGCTACTGGTAGCACGGGATCAGCAGGGGCTGGAGGAACGACTGGAACAACTGGAATCACTGGGACTACAGGCGTAACTGGCACTACCGGAACGACAGGAGCAACAGGGGTCACAGGAACTACGGGCACTACTGGGACTACAGGTGTAACAGGTACTACAGGAACAACCGGCACAACCGGTGCAACGGGCGCCACAGGAACTACGGGCACTACTGGGGCTACGGGCGTAACGGGAACTACAGGAACGACCGGCACAACTGGCGCAACGGGAGCGACTGGAAGAACAGGCGCAACTGGCGCAACGGGTGCTACAGGCCCTACTGGTAACACGGGTGCAACTGGTCCTGCGGGCGCAACAGGTGCGACAGGGGCTGTGGTCAGCACTGACTTTTTCTCAGCCTTCGACACAACCACACAAAAAAATATTACAACCACATTCCAAAGTGTTACGTTTGATACCAATGCCGTAACAACCGGCGCTTGGTCCCATACAGCAGGCACCTCGACCTTCACCTGCAACACAGCGGGTACTTATCTTATTATCTTTAATGCAGGAGCTTACATGTGCTTTGATGTTGGCGCTGCAAACTCGGCAATTCTCTTTCAAGGTGTGCTCAATGGAACAACGATTACGGGCAGCTTAAGTTCTCTCACCTTTTTCGTAGGCAATGCAGATTATAGCCGCTTTGTCAGCCAATTTATTGTTCAAGTGTCTGCTGGGCAAGTTTTTGAGATGCAATTTGCTTGCTACAACAGCTTGGTGCGTGCGTTTATTTCAGAAGCAGCAGGTTCAACTGCGTATATTACGTTCCAACGACTCGCATAATAAAAAAGGCCCAGGTTATAATTATTAACCTGGGCTCTTCAACCTGTTGATCGTCAGCAAAGTATTAATTCGTTGAACGTCTGCGTTTGCGTGATGTTTCTTCTTTTTTTGCTTGGCTATTTACAGCCGTTTTTTTTGCAGGAGCAACTTGAGCAATTGTTGCAATTTTAGCTTCCAACTTTTTGATCGATTTATCCAGAGCAACAGCTTCATTACGGTTAACATCTGAGGCAGCCGATTCGCCGCCCATATCTTCGTCTATTGTTGCTTCATGATAAATGAGACTCTGTTTTTTGAGTTTTTCCAGAAGATCACGCATTGCTATTGCTAAACAAGACTTATCATCAGGTGTTTTTGCACTATCATACATTCTTACTAAATGTTCCACTTGTTTGTCTGTATCTGCTTCTACAGAACGCACACGGCAATCAGCATAAAGACCAGTAGATGCTAGACCGCTCACTAAAACAAAAACACCTAACCCTTTGATTGTCATGACATATTCTCCTTTTTTATGCCTATGATTTAACTACTATCACCATACAACAAGAATTACACCAATTTTTGCCAAATTACTACCTATGCATGTAACTGTCTTTCGGCTTTTGTAATGTGATGTCGCACTTCCTGAGCCATAGTAACCACGTTTTGTGGTATATCATGTAGAGGTAAACAATCCAATGCTTTATATGCTGCTTGATACTGTCCGAGCTGCGCGTAACATTGTGCTATGCGTACATAATAACTAGGGAATGTTTTAGTATGAGAAGCTACTTTTTTAAAGCAGGTTAATGCTTGTTCTGCGCATCCTTTGACAAAATAGACCTCTGCACAATTGTACCAACCACGAAGATC
>CAZHJT010000007.1:3916-10322 GCA_964533545.1 uncultured Pseudomonadota bacterium
GGGATAATGCGTTAAAAGGCGCTCATACGTGTGCAATGCTTTGTCATGCTGTTGTGCAAGAAAATAGGCATTGCCAAGATTAAATAATGAGTCTTGGTCATTGGGTAATAATGCAAGGGTTTTGGTATAGCCAAAAATTGCATCATCATATTTTTGCAGGATAAGACTTAATTTTGCAAAAGCACTAAAGCCCATATCATCATCAAGATCACATTTCATACATGCATCACGAAAGTGATTCCAGGCAAGCTCATAGTTGCCTTGCTCGCAATATAAGCGTCCAAGGTTATAGTGTGCTTTGCCATAATAAGGGCGTAATTTCAGTGCTGTGTAAAGCGCTGATTCTGCTTGGGCGTATTCACCTTGCTGCAATAAGAAAGAGGCTAAATTATTATAACCTTCAGGGTAGTTAGGGTTGATCTTGAGCCCTGCCTGCAACGTCTTGAGAGCTAATCCCGGCTGCTGTGTATGTAAATAGGCAACAGCGAGATTATTGTAGGGATCATAATAGTGCGGATCTAACGCTATAGCTTTAGAAAAATAGGCAATAGAGTCGTGTGGTCGCGCACAATGTTGTAGCAGTTCGACACCATAATTATTCTGTACGCGAGCTTTGCCCGGTGCATTTTCAAGGATATTGCCCCAAAATTCAAGCCCTGATCGCCAGACTCTATTACGCTGCATTGTCGCAAAGCCAAGCGGAACCACGAGCATTATTGCGCAAGCATGTGGTAGATAGGTCTTCTGGGAAACCTTACTATCTACAAGTGCCAAGCGATGCTGCACCCAAGAGGCACAAGCCACAACTGCAGCCGCAAACAGAAACAACCAACCGCATGATGCCATATATGTTTTATAATCAACCAGCAGTTCAGGTGAAGGGATAATGCTTGATCGTGGCAGAATGCAGAGGAAAAACCAACAGAAACCGAACGCCACCATATGTGTGGTGTCTTGTCGTAGCAAGCGTATAACGGAATAAGCAATAGCTGACAGCACAAGAAAAGGCAGCAATGCATCTAATGAGAAAAAACTGTGTGATAAGATCCAATCATATTCGACGCTGATAGAAAAAGGCCATATAAATATCCATAAGTAATGGAGTATCACTTTAAATTGTGAGATGAAATATGCAGATGGTGTAATCAGTGCGTTTGTGTGAGTAATGATATTACCACTGTTATTGACAGCAGTTCTTTGCAGCCCAAAAATATCGAGGAAAAAATCGATTTTAAAAAAATATATAAAGATCGTAGCAACAATGAACATGATGCATCCGTGTAGCCATAGACGCTTTCTGATTGCTTGGTACTCACCTTGTGCTATGAAAAACCAATCAACGAGCAGCAGTAATGCCGGCGTTATGATAGCAATCTCTTTGGTGCAACAGGCAAAAGGTGTTAACAGAAGGAGAGCTATGGTAGAGGCTACGCGCACCTTTCTTTTTTGACTATAGCAAACAACCATACACAGTACTATCATACTGAGCATAAAAAATGCAGCAAGCCCTTCGAGTTGCCCCTGAATGACATAGGATACAGTCTGCGTTTGTACTGGGTGCAATAAAAAGAAGATCGTCGTGACACTAGCAAGCAGCATGCCATGCTGCTTGAAAAAATCATGTTTACTTCGTTTAGATAACCCGAGGGCTACTATAAAAAAGAGCAGTATGCCATTGAGACTATGCAAGCAGATATTGAAAAGGCGATAAAAATAGGGGTCAAATTTGCCAAGAGCATATTGTATTGAGTTCAACCAATAACTTATCCAGCGGGGGCCTGAAAAAAAGAGATCCCAGAATCGATAATGGCGCAACTCAAAATGCTTAGTAATATTGGCAATATCATCAAACTGAAAGGAGTAAGACAATGAAGGATAATAAAAAAAGAGCGTACTACCCCCTAAAACAAGTGGCATGATCACCCAATAATACCAGGGAATCTCAAGAGACTCTGCCGCTGATACAGCTGGATTTTTTCTGGTTTTGAGAGTTTTTTTCATGCTAATCAACCTTTTCTTATGGTTTGCTAAAAATCTTCATATTCTAAAACTATTTGACCCTCAGAGAAACACCTCTTACACTAAGTTAGTCTTCTATATAGTGCATTCTTTTATTATTGGTGCTTCTATGACAAGCCTTAAAATAGCACAAACTATTACCGAGTTTATCATTCTTTTTTGCGCATACTTGCTCACCGTAACGCCTCCTGGTTGGTTTCGCTCATGGGTTGCGCTGCGCATGGGTGACGAAACGGGTAAAGATCTAGGCCTATTGACGCTTAATCCTTTTGCTCATATCAGCGTTGTTGGGCTTATCTGTTTTTTGTTGCCATTCTATCGCTTCGGATGGGGTAGGCATGTGCCCGTGTATAGACAGGCCATTCATGACGGGCATAACCGGAATCTAAAATTTGCCACAGCCCTTTTTTCCGACACCCTTGCGCATTGGTTAGTAGCATTACTGGGTTTAGTTATGCTCGGATCCCTTCTTGGGCCACATATCTTTACCGCTACCAACAGTATAATCGGTTCGCCATTGACGCTCAGTTATGCTCGTATTTTGGGAATATGTATTCATTTGAGTGTTGTATTGTGCGTGGTAAGCTTCATCGTCAATAGCATGACCTATTATGTAGCAGTGCATAAACCAGAACTGTACCATGACGACCTTTTTAATTGGTACTTTCTTGCTGCATATCTCCTTATTGCAATAACCATAGGAAACGAAATTATCTGCGGAGTCTTATATGGCACAATGGTTCTCAGCCAGTTACTGTGCCATATGATGGGCTTTGCTAATCTTTAACGACAGGTGATAGATAGTCATGGAATCGAACAAAGCATTAGAGTTGATCTCTACGGGCACCGTGCAGGTGATCCCTGTTGATGAGCTACAAAAAAAATTAAGCTCAGGCAAGAAACTGATTATTAAGCTGGGAATGGATCCAACAGCACCGGATCTCCATTTAGGGCATGCGGTAGTCTTGTCAAAATTAAAGCAGTTTCAAGACCTTGGTCACCAGATCATGTTCTTGATTGGCGATTTTACTGCTCGCATTGGCGACCCTACAGGCCGTTCAAAAACGCGTCCACCGCTGACCATTGAAGAGATCAACAATAACACGCAGACCTACTTTAAACAGGTCAGCAAGATTCTTGATCAATCTCGCGTTACTATCGTTTACAATAGTACGTGGCTTGGGGCTCTTTCAACTGCCGACCTGTTGCAATTATGTGCTAAAGTGACCCTTGCGCGTTTGACCGAACGTGAAGATTTTTCAAAACGCATAGAACAGAACCAGCCGATCGGTTTTCATGAGCTGCTCTACCCGCTTTTCCAAGGATATGATTCTGTCGCGCTACAAGCCGATGTTGAGTTGGGCGGAACTGACCAGACCTTTAATCTTTTAATGGGTCGATTCTTACAAGAGCATTATGGCCAGTCGCCACAAGTGGTTATTACGACGCCGCTTCTTGAAGGTTTGGATGGTCATGAAAAAATGTCCAAATCATTGGGCAACACGATTAGCTTAATCGAGCCAGCAGAGCAAGCGTATGGCAAATTGATGTCCATATCAGACATGCTCATGTGGCGTTACCTTGAAGTGCTTTTACACACGCCTACAGCTGCAATAGCAGAGCTTCAGGAACAGGTTACCGAAGGTAAACAACACCCTATGCAGCTCAAAAAACGCATGGCTCATGACATTGTAGCCCGTTTTTGGTCTGCTGAAGAGGCTGTCGTAGCTCAAGCACATTTTGAAGCCCTTTTTGAGAAAAAGGATTACTCAAAAGCGCAAGAAATAAGCTTACCTGCAGCAACACCAAATCCGTTATGGATTGTCGAGTTGCTGAAATTGGTTGGTGCAGTAACCAGCTCTTCTGAGGCTCGACGCTTGATCGAATCTGGTGCCGTCACCGTAGATGGGTCTGTTGTCACGGAGTTTAAAAAAGAGGTTGAGTGCTCAAGCGACATGATTATAAAGGTTGGCAAGCACAGAATCTATAAACTGGTGTAAGATTTGAGCTTAAACAACAATTCTGCTCAGTAGTGGATTCAAGCGAGCAACTAATTCACGCTCGTTGTTGCTCCCACTGACACGTGCAAGGTCGGCAATCGTAATACCAGGACGATCGCCGATCAACTCGACCTCATCGCCAACAGTAAGACTGCTCGGACAATCGGTAATGTCGATCATAATCTGATTCATGCATACGCGGCCAACAACCGGCACAAACTGCCCAGAACGACATACATAGACTTTACCTTTGTTGCTTAAACTTAACGGGTATCCTTCGTAATAGCCAATGGGCAGGATGGCTATGCGTCTGTCACTCGTTGCTTGGTAAGTCCTATTGTAACCAATATAGGCTCCAGCAGGTACGCTGCGTATATGCATGATGCGAGCTTTCCATGTTACTATTTGCCGTAACGGCAAACCTATTTCTTGTGCGCATAATCCGTAAGCACCAGCGCCAAGACGTACGAACGAATATCTTGTTTGAGCAACGCAAGCGGCAACAACCGATTTTGCTGCATGGCGCACAGGGATCTGAATGCCAGCTAGTGCAAGCTCATCAAGAACCTTATTAAACAGCCTATTTTGCTCTTCTAGAGCGGTTGGAGCCAAATCCCCTGACGCAGCAAAATGAGTATATATCCCTTCTACTTGTATATGAGGTAGTGACATAATCTGCTTGATAGTTTCCACCCCATTTTCTGCGGGAATACCAAAGCGCGATAGACCGGTGTCTATTTTTATGTGCACGCGGAAAGTGCCTGTTGCTATCATGTTCAGACGTTGAGCTGATTGCAGATCATGTACCGCAATAATGATATTGTTGCCATGCACAAGAGTGGGGTCGGCATCGATATGGGACAGTACAAGAATAGGTTTGGTTACTCCCAGTGCGCACATGCGCAGCGCTTCAGAAAGGGTTGAGGTACCGATCCAGGCAACCTGCTTATTCTGTTGACACAAGAGTGCCATGGTATCAATCCCGTGCCCATAGCCGTTCGATTTTATAATAACGGCCAGGTCTACTGCTGATGTCATACGGTCGGCAAAGAGGGCTATGTTGTGATTAAATGCTGCGCTGTTTATCTCAAGCCACGAACCAGCATACGCATCAATGGTGTCTGCGTATAAAAATTTTGACGAAGCAGAGATAACGGTTGTACTATGAAGCGCAGAATCTAACAATGAAGCACCCTCAAAAAAGGAAATCGTCACATGTATACATCTATAAAGAGTCTATCACAACCATTATTTTTTTGCGCACTGGTAAGTATTTTTGTAGGGCATCAAGAAAGTTATGCCAGGGCAAAAAGCTGTGCTACCTGTTGTTCTGAAAAATCATCTCAAAAATCATCCAAAAAAAAGCATCACCGCAGCCGAAAACAAGCGCTCAGATTTCAACCATCTGCCGTTGTTTCTGTGCTAGATGAGCTCTATTCAGGAATCAGTGGATCAATGATTCCCCATGCCGAATCTGATTTTATACAAGCAAAGGGTGGCAATTCAACCTATGGAGAGATAACACCTGGTGCGCTGACTGCCATCTTGCAGCGACTTGCCATCACCAAAAAGGATGTACTGTATGACCTTGGCTCTGGTACCGGCAAAGTTGTTATGCAAAGTTACCTTGAGTTTCCCTTTAAAAAAGTGGTTGGCATAGAGCTGTCAGCACAGCGCTACAACCAAGCGCAACGTGCTCTTTATGGTCTTAAATCGCGTGGTCTTGTTGATAAAAAGCGCTCAATATCATTTATAGAAGGTGATATTGTCGAAACACCCTATGCTGATGCTACCGTTGTGTATCTATGCTCAACCTGTTTTTCAGATGATTTGATGACAAAGTTAGCCGAGAAGTTTTCTCGTCTGAAAAAAGGGGCTCGGATTGTTACCCTTAAACAGATTCCGCATCCGAACAAGTATAAGCTAGAGTTGATCGATGAATCTCGCCAAGCGATGAGCTGGTCGACACCTGAAGGTTCACCGGTCTATATTTACAAGAAAACTAAATAGATACAAAGGGTATCGTATGAAAAGAACGCTTATATTGTTGTTAACGCTTCCAATAAATAATCTTGCACTCGCCGCTGAACAAGAAAGACAAGTCCCTTTACCAAAGAAAGAGGTTATTAAAAGACAGATAACTCGCTTTGTCTTTGAAGGTTTTTGTGAAGAAACTTCTATACTGGCAGAATTGGCCAACAAAACTATGTCGGCGAATGAGGTAAAAACAAAACTTGAAGCTGCTGCGCAATCATATTTCAACACCAAAGATCTCCAGCCGGCAGGCAGAGCCCATTTTATGAAGCATATTG
Organism: uncultured Pseudomonadota bacterium; assembly: GCA_964533545.1. GTDB lineage: Bacteria > Babelota > Babeliae > Babelales > Vermiphilaceae > JAFEAZ01. Next base: position 10,248 of record CAZHJT010000007.1, read on the forward strand.
ATACCATTGTACAGACTTTGGTGCCTCGCGAGCCTGTCAATCTTAAGGCCCTGCACTATGATCCGTCTTGTCGCT
>CAZHJT010000007.1:10332-28816 GCA_964533545.1 uncultured Pseudomonadota bacterium
GCCATGTTCGCCAAGTTATTACTCAAGGCTCTGAAGGTGTATAGCAAACCACTTTAAAAATGGTCGAGCTATACAACAGGCGCCCACCTTACTTGCCAAACAGGACAAAACTCACCATGCAATCCTCTTAAAAAAATCATTCTAATAGAGTTTTGGACCCTGAAAACCCTTGTTTGTAGGTACACACACCCATTAGACTTTGCATTCTATTGAATTATACTGGGCAATAGATGGTTGATTCTGTATAGACTTTTAAAAACAGGGTGTTTTATATGAAAAATCAAGGTTTGAGCATAGCCTTTATGGTCTTGTCCCTGGGTTTCGCTCCTCTAGAGGCCATTTTTACTACTAAGCAAGTCGCCGAAATCTGTATGAAACCGCGCGTGATGTCGCCAGGAGCACAAAAGTATCTGGCGAGTTATCCCAATATTCGTACACTGACCGATGTTATGGTGTCTCCTAGCAGTCAAGCTGCACTTAACGGAGCTCATTTTACCACAACACATACAACAACATGGAATATCAAAAAAGAAGGCACAGCTTCAAGCCTTCGTTTTTGGCGCGCTGCTCATGTAGGTATTGGGTGTCTAGCTTTGTATTCTTATACCAAAACAATTCCAAGCGCTGCAATTACTGGAACAATAGGGCTAGGTACCAATGCTATTGGATTGCATGGCGTATCACTTGTTCCTTGGACTCTTACAGCTGGTCTTCTTACTGTTCCTGGCGTGGTTGCAGTATGCTCATATAGAAAATTCAAAAGAGCCGGTGAATGTCTCGATTGTTATAATCCAAACCCTGTGCTTAGCAATGGAAATGAAGGATGGAAGAACCAAGGCGATTTTTTTGCAGTGAAAAAAGTAAGCACGACCGCTTCACCTCAGGGTCCTCGATTTGAACAACGCACTCCATCGTGCCCTGTAGATCTCAACATGAACTAGTAAAGCTGCATTGCTGAAAAACTAAGAAGAACTCTTTGTATGAGCATAATAGCCATAGAAAGAGTTCTTCTTTTACTGTACGCTGAATACATACGTTGTTAGTTCTATACTAAAGAAAGTTATTTTAAAGATATGAAAAAAACAGAACGCACACCGTTAAAAACAGGGCGATCTTCAAAAAGAACTGATGCTCCAAGAAAAACAAGTCCTCAAGAGAAAGTCGATGGTGAACTGGTCTTTGGTGTCCATTCGATTGTTGAGTTGTTACGCGCAAAGCGCAGAAAGCTCATGTCGATCTACACAACAAAGCCAACACCACGCGGATGGCAACAGGTAGAAGCGTTGCTCCCTGCTCGTGGTGTGGCAATCCAATATGTACCGCGTGAAAAACTGCATGAAATAGCAGGAACGACTGATCACCAAGGGATCGTGGCGTGGGCGCATCCATTCCCAACACGAAAAGTACCCTTTGATCCAAAACGTCAGCCATTTTTGATTATGCTTGATGCAATTCAAGACCCAAGAAATTTAGGGGCTATTATTCGTAGCGCCTATTGCACGGGCGTTTCTGGTGTTGTGTTGGTTAAAAAAAATGCAGCGCCACTTAATGCGACGGCGCTCAAGGCTGCCGCTGGCTTGGCAGAACATTTAGAGTTTTTTGTTGCCGCCTCAACGCAAGAGGCGGTACACCTGCTGACCAAAGCAGGCTATCATCTCTATATTGCAAGCTTTGGTGGCACTGATGCACGCAGTGTGCCATTTACGTCCCCTTGCTGCCTAGTTATTGGCAGCGAAGGTCCTGGTGTTACTAAAGGAGTTGAACGTCACGGCACGGTAATTACCTTGCCACAACGTACACCCGATATTTCATACAATGCATCGGTTGCTGCAGGAATACTGCTGTTTTTAATCAGCAATAAAGTTATTCAACCAAGCGCACAACCGGCAGTATCTATCGACCAACGGTAATTCGTATTACATGATCAGGATTCAAGAACTGTTGAGCTGCAGCACGAACGGTATCGACCGAAATGTCTGCCAGTCGTTGCTGCAGACGCAGTTCATGCTCTAGTGTCAGTCCGCATTGTTCAAGATTGATAATCAGCGTAGCTAACTGTTTATTGGAAAGCAGAAGGTGCATGCGAGCCGCTACGATCGCATTACGCGCCTTGGCAATGCTTTGCGGTGTTATAGCATCAACACAGGTGGCAAGCGCTTGTTTAAGTGCAGCATCCGTTTTTTCAAGGCTATCAGGACTGACGAGCGTTTTTATGCGCACCATGCCTGGATATTTACCAGCATGCAACAAGGTTGACCCTGTAATAGTATAGAAAAGACCAGTCCGCTCACGTACCTGAAAAAGCAAGCTATACATTGAATTGAGCTCTCCGCCACACACAATCTGATCGAGTAACAACAGGGCGTCATAGAGCTCATCATTGCGCTCGACTGACAAACGGGCATAGCAGAGCGCAGTCTGATCACGAGACATCGTATAGGTGCGTGTTGTTGCAACAGAGGGTTCAACCGGCGGCAATTCCGGTATTTGATGATGCTTTGCCGATAATGTTGCCCATTGCTTATCAAGCAACGCCCCAGCATGCTGTTCGTTACAATCACCAACAATCGTTATGGTAGATCCATAGGCTTGGTACGCATGTTTATGCCAAGCGCGTACGTCTTCGAGTTTCATTTTTTTGAGTGATTTTTTATTGCCAAGCGCCAAGCGTCCATATGGATGGCGCCCATATACAGCATCACGAGCATACTGATCAATGCAGCTGTAAGGATCATCATAGAGTTCATCAAGCTCCGCCATCATCTGCGTACGTATGCGATTGAACGAACGTACATTGCATGCCGGCCGTGCAATGATATCAACCAATAGTTGAATACCATAATCAAGATCATGCGATAACAGCGTTAACGCAATAAATCCGGGGCCCGACTCAAGAGACATGCCACGTCGCTCGATAAGATCAGCAAATTCATCCGGCGTGTATCCCTTAGTGCCATCGATCATGAGCCGTGCTGTTAAATCAGCAATACCAGCAGTATCTTCAGGTTCATGGTAATAAGAAACAGGAAAGGTAGCTAACAGTACTACCGTTGCAGTGTTTTTCGTTACACAGGTTATCACGGTACTGTTATGAGTAATCGTCCGTTTTGTGTAGGTTGGAAACGTTATTTCATCGCATGCAGATGCTTTGATGGATACTGCATAGTGCAATGGCTCAAGTGGTGTGTGCCGCACGCGTGCTGCAATGAACGACTCGTCGTTGGCATCGTGTATGCGTTGGTTCATATGCCAAAAATGCTCTTCGCCTTGCGACAATGAGCTCAGTTGCCCAAAGTGTGTTTGTGCTGGCCTGTTGAACTGCTTAATATACGCTTGTATGTCTCGCGCTGATTGTGCATGGTTATCGCTTGGTTTACGCAATCCATATGCCGGGTCTCCTGTTGCCATAAACCCTTGACCAATAACTGCTGCCAGCTCTTGCATCTCTTGAAATAATTCTTGGTATTCCATGCATGCGCGTGCATAGGCGCGTTCGAGTTCGTCATGCGTGGGGCCATTAAGAGCAAGATCATCAAGTTCGTGGCGTATGGCAGCACGAATTTCTCCCCGTTGATCCTCATCTTCATGTTCAGCGTTGATGCAAAAAAGATCATATTCTTCCAAGTCTGCCGATGATGATGCCACTGAAAGTGCGATTTCTGTCCGCACCAGGCGCTTATATAAACGAGAGCTTGTGCCGTCGGCAAGTATATTGCCTAACGTTGACAGTAGCTCATGCTTGCCATGACTGAATCCTGGTACTACACATGCTGTTGTGTCATACAGTTGCTGAATGTCATACTCCAAGCGAATGGAGCGTGATATCATCTTTGGCTGCCATAATTCACGTGTGTGTTGCGGTAATCTACCTGCAGGAATATGTCCAAAAAAATGTTCTACCTGTTTTTCGACCTCTGCTGCCGTTACATCGCCAACGACCACTAATACAGCATTATTAGGCATATACCACTGCTTATAAAACTGCGTCAATGCATCACTGGTCATGCGCCATAGATCATGACGGTAGCCGATGACGGGATAATGGTATGGGTGCCCTGCAAAAATATCACCGATCAACATCTCATGGAGTGTTGACTCATGATCATCATTATACAAACGCAGTTCTTGTATGACTGCAGCAAGTTCAGCATGTAAAAGATCAGGTTTTATTGTTGCGTGCATCATGGTGTCGGCAAGCATGTCAAGTGCAGCTGTCCAGTTGGCGCGCGGAAAGTCGAACCAATAGGCGGTGTAGTCATTAGAGGTAAAAGCATTGGTGTGTCCAGACAATGCGTCAGTAATAGCCGTTATGTCCAGTTCAGACATGCGCTGTGTACCCTTGAAAAGCATATGCTCTAATAAGTGGGCCGCTCCGCGTTGACCGTCCTTTTCATGTTTTGAGCCTACGCGGTACCACAGTTGAGTTGATACCCATGGAATAACATGATAGGGGTATACAAGTACTTGTAATCCGTTTTTCAAGCGGAACTGTTTTACTGGTGCACTATTGATGTTGTTATCGATCACGTCTTTTGTTCTCTGGTTTTATCATGCTTAACGATTCACATACGTTCTATAGCCGCGGTCCATACTTGTTGATCAATCGTAAAGAACAAGCGAGCGTTGTTGTAGGGTCGCCAAAATAGCGAGCCCCTCCTAAAGCGCCGTCAAATACGCCAGCCGCCACAATTTTACCGTTCTTTTGAATGGCAACTTTATATGCTCCAGAAGGGTTTGATCCTGTATAAGGAGTTAGTACTATGCCTCCTGAGCCAAATGTAGTATCTAAAGTTCCATTTATAGTATAACGCGCGAGCGTGAATGTTGTAGCGGGTTGTTGTGATGAGCCAGATACCACTATTTTGCCGTTTTGTTGTATGGCTACTCCAAAGCCATTAGCACCGCTGCCTATAGCTGTTGTTACTATACCATTTACACCAAAAGTAGCATCAAGGCTTCCATCAAGGTTGTAACGAGCTATGGCGAAAGAACCGCCTCCTGCAGTAGTGCTGCCAACAGCTATGATTTTGCCTGTTGTCGCTTGCATTGTTATATCGACAATATTAGAATCAGTACCTATCGTTGTGGTAACTATACCAGTTCCACCAAATGTTGTATCTAAAGAACCATTTGTTTTGTAACGTACTATCGCAAATTGATTAGCAGATGTGGCCGAGCTCCCTCCTACAACTATTTTCCCATCTGCTTGCAGTGTTACGCAAGTAGCTACATCTGCGATCCCTATGGCCGTTGTTACAATGCCTCCGGTACCAAATGTTGCGTCTAGAACACCAGCAGATGTATAACGGGCAACTGCAAATTCAAAAGGAGTAATCGTTCTGCCTGCTACAACAATGCTACCGTCTGTTTGCAATACAACATCAAAAGCGTCTGAACCTGATAACCCTATAGCGGTAGTAACTATACCGCCGGTCCCGAATGATGCATCGAGCGTTCCATCCGTATTGTAACGAGCTATAGCAAAGATCTCGTTGCCTCCTATTACCGCAGAGCCAACAGCAACCAATTTGCCATCTGGTTGTACAATAATATTGGAAATCAAGGATGCAGTACCTATGCTCGTTGTCACTAAACCTCCTGTGCCAAATGATGGATCGAGGGCTCCAGTAGCTGTGTAGCGAACGAGCGCAAAATTAAAAGGAAAAGGCAGGGTGAAGCCGGCAATAACCACTTTTCCATCGGCTTGCAATGCCAGCGAGGTTCCAGAGAGGGTAGGATATTGGACTGTTCCTGGCGGCGTGCCTGCAGGGTTAAAGGTTGTGTCGAGCGTACCTGCTGAGGGCTCAAGGTTCAGATTAAAAAAACATACAGTTGTCAGTGCTATGCGAGTGAACTTTGTATTCATTACAGATCCTTAAAGCATGAATGCATGATATATCGATTAACTATACCTGTTACGGTGCACATACGTTGATTATGCTAGGATAACCAAAATAGCGAGCGCCTCCCAAAGCGTTGTCAAGGAATCCAGCCGCCACAATTTTAACGTTGTCTTGAATGGCAACATCGTACGCAAAAGAAGGGGAGGAGCCGTAAGGAGTTTGTACTATGCCTCCTGTGCCAAATGCAGTATCTAAAGCTCCATTCGGGGTATAACGTGCGAGAGTGAACGTTAAAGTCGCAGATGGCACTGAGTCACCAGATACCACTATTGAGCCATTTTGTTGTATTGCTACTCCAAAAGCTTCATCATTACCACTTATACCTGTTTTTACTATGCCACTGACACCAAAAGAGGTATCAAGAGTTCCATTAAGGTTGTAACGAGCTATGGTGAAAGAACGAACTCCAGCAAGGTTGCTTATGCCAACAGCTATGATTTTTCCTGTTACTGCTTGCATCGTTATGTCGTTAATTACAGACAAAGAATCTATCGTTGTGATAACTATACCAGTGCCACCAAACGCTGGATCTAAAGAACCGTTTGTATCGTAACGAACTACAGTAAATTGATTAGCACCAGCAAATCTTGAGAAACCTCCTACAACTATTTTGCCATCCGGTTGTAATGTCAAGGCATTACCAGTGGCAGAAGAGCTTATAGTCGTTGTCGTAATGCCGCCAGTACCGAATGTTCCATCCAAAGCGCCAGTAGTTGTGTAACGGACAACTGCAAACTGAGTTACACCCCCTGATCTGCCTGCAACAACTATTTTACCATCAGATTGCAATGCAAGATCATAGGCTTGAGCAGATGTTGCCCCTACAAGAGTAGTAACTATACCACCAGAACCAAATGATGCATCTAGTGTTCCATTCGTATTGTAACGAGCTACAAAAAAATTATCGATACCCCCTATTGTGGCAAAGCCAGCAGCAACTATCTTGCCGTCCGGTTGTACAACAACGCCATAAAACCGAGCACTAGTGCCTACGGTCGTTGTCACTACGCCTCCTGCACCAAACGCGGGATCTAAGGCTCCAGCAGATGTGTAACGAACCAGCGCGCTATTTGAGCCTGAAGAGCCAGCAATAATAACTTTTCCATCAGGTTGCAATGCCAATGCGTACCCTGCTCCCGCAGCGTATCGTACGGTTCCTGGTGGAGTGCCTGCAGGGTTAAAGGTTGCGTCGAGCGTACCTGCAGATCCCTCAAGGTTCAGATTGAAAAAACATACAGTTATCAGTGCTATACGAGTGAAATTTTTATACATTACAAATCCTTACTCAGATTCAAACTACATAGTCTCTTTCTTGCAGCTGTTATTCTAGTAAGAGTTTTGCAATAAGGTCAATTATTCTTACGCGTACCATTGTGCCTCTGTCTTTGTTGAGTCGAACTACTTTTCACCACTATCTATCATGACCATTTTCTTATATGTTTGAAGCTGTTTTCTCTATTACTACATATAAAAGGGTAGAACCCCATGATTCGTACGCTTAGTGGCACGGTTCAGGCAATCACCGATTGCGATATCACCATAACCATAGGCCCAGTAGGTCTCGCTATACAGGTGCCAACGCCGAACCAGTTTCAGGTTGGTAATGCTGTAACTATGGCGACCTACCTGCATTGGAACCAAGAACAAGGTCCGACATTGTTTGGATTTATGCATGAAGTAGATAGGGCCGTTTTTTTACTTATTATTAGTTGTGCCGGCGTAGGGCCCAAGATAGCACTGGCAGCGCTTGCGCAACTTGGAGCTGCTCCGATTTTGACTGCGTTGCAGACAAGTAATACAAAAGTGTTGTCGCAAGTGAGTGGTATTGGTGCAAAAAAAGCCGAGCAGATCATTGCTCATCTGCGCCATAAAGCTGAGAAGATCGCCAAAAATTTTGATACCAGCATTACGGGCACCACGCTCACTCATTGGGAAGATGTTACGCAAGCGCTCGTTTCGCTCAATTACACGCGGACCGAAATTGCCGACACCATGAAACATCTCGGGCAACAGTACGGAGATGCTCAGTTACCCTTTGACCAGTTGATACGCCACGCATTATCATTTTTATCAAAAAGAGCATAAAATAGAGTATTGAGATAGACATAAAAAAACAGGACGTACTCAAGGATCTTGTATGATAGTCCCCACATGTATAGTAGATGGTTGTGGCTTTTTGCTCTCGTATATGTCGTATTTAACGACCTTTCTCTTTTTGGGGGCAGCTCTTGCGTTGACCTTGCAAAGCCGTTTTGCGCAGATACGGATGTTTCCACGCTTTGTTCGCCTTGTTATGGGCAACATCAAAAAACAGACTGACACAAGTCGCACCGATGCCATGAGTCCGTTTCATGCGCTGTTCACTGCTATGGGTACAACGATAGGCATGGGCAACATTGTCGGTCCTGGAGTGGCTATTTTAGTAGGCGGCCCTGGAGCACTTGTCTGGCTGCTTATGTATATCTTTTTTGCCTGTGTGACAAAATTTGTTGAAGTTACCTTCGCCTTACATACGCGCACCATATCGGCTGATGGTAAAATCATTGGCGGGCCTATGCGGTACTTGCACGTTGTGAGTCCCTTTTTGGGTTATTGGTATGCCTATATTGCCGTTTTTCTGTTTACCACCTGGACGTCGTTACAGGCAAACACCTTGGCGAATATTTTTGAGCTTGAAGCGATCCCAAAGTATACAGTTGGCATAGCATTGGCACTTATTGTTCTGGTTACCTTGCGCGGAGGCGCGCAGCGCGTGGGCAATATTGCCAGTAAGTTAGTGCCCGTGATGTTTTTACTCTATATCTTTTTTGCTTTTACGCTGTTGTCGCGTAACTTGGACGCATTGTGGCATGCGCTACAACTAGTGTTTGTGGGCGCTTTTACGCCACAAGCGCTCGTTGGTAGCTTATCAGGTTTTACGCTACTGCAAGCAATGCGTGTTGGCACCTACAAAGCGATTTTCATTACCGAAGCTGGCATGGGCACCTCATCGATTGCGCATGCAATGGCAGACACGAAAAACCCCACCGACCAAGGCATATTAGCAATGTTTTCGATGTTGTCAGATGCTCTGATAGCGACAACCTCTGGGCTGCTCGTTATTGTGCTTGGTGTTTATAATGGGCCGTTTAGAAGCACGATGATTTATGAAGCTTTTAGAATAGGTTCACCGGTTGCTGGGCGCTTTGTGTTGTTGGCAACGGTCACCTTGTTTGTTGTTACCACCGCAATAGGTAATTCATTTAATGGTATGCAGACCTTTGCATCGCTCACGCGTCACCGTTTTGTTGGTGCGTATATTGCGCTCACGGTCTGTATGATTGTGGTCGGTCCGCTGCTTGATGCAAAATTGATCTGGGATATTGCCGATGTTGTGTTAGCGCTTGTTGCGATCCCCAATATCATTGGCATCCTGATTTTGGCATTCAGAAAACCTGAAGTTATTAAAGTATAGAAGCAAGAGTTGATGATCAAAGAGCGTACAGGAGATTTTTTCGTGATACACAGCGTGGTTCTTGGATTGTTGTTCTGTTCAGTTGGGTTGATTGCAAGTGATACATCAAAAGATAAGCTAAAGCAGGAAACTGATGACACATCTGTCACTATCCAGCAGAAACCTCGTATGAGTTTAGAAGCGTATAAAGAGCTTCTTGCGCGTATTGAATCGTCTCCAGATGTGATAAAGCGACATATAGCCAGTTTTTACGACTCCGATCTTTTTATAGCATGGAAATCGTACTATCCTGTCAGCGCTGATCAGCATGTAGAGTTTACGCCTGATGGCAGACACATTGCTTGGGTTGCGCGCATACCAGGAACGCGCCATGTTGAGGTAAGAAATGTTGACACGGGTGCGCCGGTTTATGGTGAACAGTATACAATATATGCTGATCCACAAAGACCACACCAACGAAAATCAGGAAGTTTCGAATGTTATAGGGGGCCGACGCGCAACACAAGGTTAGTTAAGATGTATCAGCCTCCTTGCATAGAGCATTTTAACGTTAATCTAGAGCATGATTTTTTTGCTGAGCATGATGACATGCCCGATGCGTTGGCGCTCAATCCAGATCGGACAATTTTTGCGGTTGGAACGATCGAGAGGCTCTATCTTTATAAAAGACAATTGCGTCTGCATGAGTTACTCGAACAAAATTGACGCACAAAAGCTGAACTGGTTGTTAAACAGTCTTGATCAACACATTCTCGAGAGTGAACTGCTGTAGTGAGTTCCGCTATATATTCAGATCACCACTCAGATGTTTGAGCAACGCTTTCTCTTTTTTGAGCATCACTGCATAATCAGCATCTTCAATGTGATCATAACCAAGCAGATGGCAAATGCCATGCACAAGCAACCGCTGCATGCGGCTTTCAAACGTAACGCCTAACTTCTTAGCATCTCTGGCAACATAAGCAGGGGCGATAATTAAATCGCCCAGGTTTTTGTCTTCAGGCATCGTAACTTTGATGCGTTTACCCGCTTTAAGCTCTGTGTGGTAGGGAAATGACAGAATATCGGTCGGTTTATCTTTATGCCGGAACTCGTGATTATATTTTTGAATCGCCGGTTCTGTGGTCAACAAAATACCAAGATCGAAATCTGCATAGTTCAAAACATTTAAAATAGTTTGTGTATCAGCAGTTATCTGCTCAATGTTGCAGGCAATTTTACGTTGTTTATTGGCGACGGTAATCATAGTGAAAGCTCCACGATTGCGTGCCAAACATCACCTTCTTTATGCAAAGCTGTTGAGCTTTCGCTTGCGGTGACCAAGAGAACCACTTGAGCCTGAGTAACCCCTTTAATTAACTCTTGTTGTTGGCGTAACACTGACAATTGAGCTTCTGGCGCGATAACCGTTAGTCTCTCTAAAGCAGTTTTTAATGAAAGCTGCTGTTCAGTTTTGAGTTTGCGAACTTGCTCGACTAATCGTATCACGTACCCTGCTTGTTCAATACTTGCTGCAAAATTAAAATCTTGTTGCATGGTTGCGAACTTAGTTGTGTGCACAGATTTGAGCGCAAGTTGCTCTTTGTACATGCGTTGATATATATCGTCGTTAATATACGGGATATATGGTGCATAGAGTTGTATGATACGCAACCCAACGGCATACAAAGTCCAACGCGTTGCTTCAACGTGAGTAGATGAGTAGGCAGCAGGGTTGAACAGTTGATGTTTGACAAGCTCAATATAGGTATCACAGAACTCTGACCAGAACAGTTTTTCCACGTGGTGCAATGCTGACCCAAATTCATGCTGAGCAAATGAACGTTCATATTCGGCAAAGCATGCAGAGGTCTTATGCAAGAGCCATTGGTTGATAGGGCCAAGATCGTCGGTAGATGGCGTTTGGTCGAGCTGAATGCCCTTGGTATGCTCTTCAACAAATTTATAGGCATTCCATAGTTTGGTTACCAAACGATGACCAATTTTCAGTTGGTTTTCAGAAAATGCCACATCTTGCCCGAGGGTGGCCGACGCTGTCCAAAAACGGATAACATCTGCAGGGTAAGTGGCAAGTAATGACTCTGGTGTTAGTTTTGCGCCACCTTGTGATTTAGAGATCTTTTGATTGCTATCAGTTAACACATGACCAGAGATCACTATATCTTTCCAGGGTGCCGTTCCATGGTGCATCCATGTTTTGATAATGGTATAAAATGCCCATGTGCGAATAATGTCATGTGCTTGTGGACGCATACTCATTGGAATAAAGCTATCAACAGCAGCATCATCAAAAACCGATTGCGTATTTTTGTTGAAATATTGGTAACAGATATAGGGCGTCAATGATGAGGTGTTCCAGGTATCCATAACATCAGTATCTGGTCGTATGTCGGTACTGGCGCATGCTGGGCAGCTCGTAGGTGCTGCAGCTGTTTGTGGATCGATTGGCAATTGGTTGTGTTCCGCCAAAATCACCTCATTACAGTTACCGCAGTGCCACACTGGAAATGGTATGCCAAAATAGCGTTGGCGTGATAAGCACCAGTCCCAGCTGATATTCTCAACCCAGTTGATATAGCGCGCTTTCATAAATGATGGAGACCAGTTGATGTTGTCAGCAACAGCCAAAAGCTCCTTTTTATAGGGTAATATTTTTAAAAACCATTGAGACAGTGCAACATACTCAATCTCTTTTTTGCAGCGTTCATGAATATTGACCGCGTGAGAGATTGGCTTTTGGTTAAGTATGAGCTTCTGTTCGGTCAATAACTCAACGACTTTTTTGCGCGCATCCTGTGCGTTCAGCCCTGCCAAGGGGCCTGTTTGTGGCAACCATTTACCATCAAAGCCCACAGATTGCTTGTAGGGTAGTTTAAATTTTTTAAACCAGGCAATATCCGTTTTATCACCGAACGTACAACACATAACAAGACCGGTCCCTTTTTCGATGCTGACCTGTTCATCAGCCAAAATAGGCACCATATGTTCTGCGAGCGGAACCTTAGCCTGCGTGTCTTTCAAGTGCTGGTAGCGTGGATCGGCAGGGTTATATAACAGGGCTACGCATGAGAAAAGCAGTTCGGGGCGCGTGGTGCCAATCACCAAGGGGTTTCCTTGTTCGTCGGCAAAGGCTATGTCATGAAAAAATGACGCTTGCTCGCTATCGTCAAGCTCAGCCTGAGCAACGCTGGTGCGGCAGGTTGTGCAATACAGAGCAGGTTCATACGCGCGATAGATATAACCTTTTTTATATAACGAGATAAATGATTCTTGTGATAGTTTGCGTGTACTGTCTGAGATGGTTGAATAACATTTGTCCCAATCGATAGAAAGCCCCATACGCTGCCACAGCTGTTTAAATTCATCTTCAACAGCATGGGTCTCTTCTAGGCATATTTTTATAAATTCTGCGCGCCCGACAACCTGCGCACGTACAGCTCGCTTTTTCTCAACAAAACGTTCAGTAGGTAGACCGTTATCATCAAAACCAAAAGGGTAAAAAACTGAGTAACCACTCATACGTTTGTAGCGGGCGATAATATCAGTTTGTGTGTATGAAAATATATGGCCTATATGTAAAGAGCCGGACACGGTTGGGGGAGGTGTATCGACGGCATAGAGTGGGCCACTATTATTTTCAGATGTGTAGATCTGATCCTTTTGCCATTGTTGTCTGAGTTGCTGCTCAGTTGTTATATGATTGTAACGGTTTTCCATGTCTTAAGGTTCCTGCTCATGCGCTGCGCGCGATAAAATTCATCGTAGTTAAGCTCTTTTTAGAGGGTACTGGTAAACAGTCTTCGCGTCAAAAAGAAGGCGCATACTTTATTGAATTGACTTGTGTTGTCGTGCTGTATTAGTCTATGCATCGCACTGGAGGTACACTCATCTGTGAGCGATACAAATAAGGTTTTTGAAGGTATAGGGTTCACCATTAATTGTGCGGGGTAGTATGAATATGTCCAAAGTCGTGGGTCTTTGTATGGTGCTGGTGGTTTCGACGCTGGCGGCAATGGAATCTCAATCGCAGACGCCACAAGGTTGGGTTATAGATGCTGCAGAGACTCCTGCTCCACTCGATCTAGGCTCTTCGTCATCATCTTCTGCCCAAACAGGTGGTTTACCAAGGGTTCTTTCGCAAGAATCTCTTGCCAATCTGGCAGCGCAAACAACCGCTACCCCTGCAAGTCAATCAACAGGTTGGTTTAGTTGGCCTAGTTGGCTTTCTTGGAGTAGCTCCACCACCGTTCCTGCCGATTCAACAGTTGCCACCCCTTCGCCAGCGACTCCTGCCGTTGACGCACACGTGGTAGCTGCGGCCATTGTGCAGCACAGATCATCAAGATCGACCCCATTGAGCGACGATCAATTTCCTGCTTTGCCAGGCAGACAAGAATCGTGGTATGAGTCAGTGAGCTCTCAAACAACGCCTGAGCAAGCGCCCGAAACTACTCCAAGAGAATCGTGGGCTCAACGGGTCGGCAGCAACCAAGAGTTGCATAAGTTGGCTCAGTTGGTGGTTGCTGAGCGATCAGAGTCTTCGCCACTGCCAGGAGCAGATTCCCCAGCAAGGATACTGCTTGATTGGGCTCCGTTATCACAATCAACAGATGACATAACCAGCAAAGGTTGCCAGAGACCTCAAAAAAAGGCGCGTCGAAGAGCTCCTCACAGAAGAAAGAAAGAGCAAGCTTTCGCCTATCAGGAATTGGTTGAGGAAGAATAAGCGCTGTATAACTGTGAACAGTAAAAGAGGGTCAGCAAAGAATGCTGACCCTCTTTTTTTTGACTGAGTTGAGTTTAGCGGCGGCGATCTCGTTTTGGAGCGTTAGGATTCTGATCTGCCTGCTCGCCACGTGTGCGTCGTCGGTTGAGTATTTGTTGTTGTTGTGCTAGTTGATCTTCTAGCAAGACTCTATAGCGTGCCAGTTGATGTAGTTCTGTTCTCGCATGAGTAGGCAACATACCGATAGTAAGGCTTATGGTTGCGTCATCAGTTTGAGTATTAGGTAGATATTGCAAAGAGTTACGCGATATTTCATACTCTGTTCGCACGATTCTGAGTGCAAAATTGACCGCGTTTTGCGCTATTTCTGCTCGTTGTCGTTCTCTGCGTCGTTCTTCTGCTTGTTCACGTTCTAGTTGCCGTGTTAGTGGTTGTAATGCTCGATTTAGACGTGATACCCATAGTTGTTCTGCTGGTGAGAATGGTTCATTTGGGTTTCGCGGAACAAGAGCCTGCAGGCTGAGCGGGGCGAGGCACAGAACAAAAAAGAGTATCTTCTGAAAAGAGAGCTTTTCTGAAGCTTGATGCTAGTCCTTAAGAGTGCACTATCGGCAAAACAAGATTTGATGATGGTCGCAAGCGATTCAGTATTCATAAATATCTCTTGGTTAGGCAACGTTGGGATTGCGGTTTTCTTGCTGTTCTAGTCGCCCCATTATTATTCGTGTGCAGAACACAACATATAATCTGCGTGATTCATTATTAGGAAAGTTACGTCTAGCATATTTTTTTGCCATCCTTAATTTCTCTTCAGCAACCAAAATATTAATTGCTTGAGCAGTCGGGTTGTGTCCATCGACTTTATAAGACGCTTTTATTTTGGCTACAAGACGCTGCTCTCGTACCTCTGCTCTTCTTTGGGCTTCGTTGCCGCGAGTTATCAGGTTTTGATCTACATCCTGTGCGCTGGCAGAAAGAAAGGGTATAGCAAGGGTTAAGATTAGGCTTTTTATGGTAGCATTCATAGGGATACTTCTCCAAGAACAATAAAAATTGTTTATATATGGGCATTTTATTTAATTATAATACAGTTTGAACGATTGTAAAATGGTAGCCTTGTCAGCTCTTGGTGGCATAAAAAAGGGCCCGGTTTTTATGCCGAGCCCTTTTTGTTGATATAGAAGTTATCTGTTCTATTGTTTAGCCGGACGGCGGCAACAGCCTAAACATTTCTGCAATATTGACGGTTTTTTGTTTGGCTGTATCTCGCGAGGGAACTTAACCTTTTTTTTCCCCTCAAAACGTTCTTGTTTAAAAGGATCAGTTCCAAGCATTACACCAGGATTTTTAAGTTTGCCCTCTGCATCCCTTTTTACCTCTACCATTAACTGAGCTTCATCATTGAGACCTTCTTCTGAATAATTATGTGGATCTATACTTCCCAAATCATTAGGGTCAACAGTGCCAAGAGATTCTACAGATTCTACCCTTGGTAAACCTAAGAGTTCGGAGGCAGATTCAGCCCTTTTACGCTCGCCTGGGTGCGTTATGCCGACAAGCATGACACACAAGCCAAAGGTTAGAAAAAGTTGTTTTGTAACGGTATTCATAGCGTATATCCTCTCATCGTAATAAACGTTCACATTAGGCATGAAAGACTGTCTTCCAAACAGCAGTTCTCTGATGGGTACTTAGTTGTGGTTTTCTGGGGTAAGTAGTCGTACCGCTTCCTGTGTTCGTAGCCCGCGCAGAGCCATTTCTCGTATTTCTTCAGGGCCAAAGGTGCGGCCAGGGTAATGCTGGGCCACATCAAGCTGCATATCATTTTCGGCTGATTGTAGCGTTTGCGCTGGTATCATAGTTCGTTGAGCATCGGCAAGAGCTGTCCGTATTTGAGCATCGGTAAGAATATGTTCAGGACCGTGTACGGGGAGCAGCTGTCGGACGGCCGCTACCATCTCGTCTTGGAGCATCTGCGCTTGGATTGCATCTCGCATGGCCATCTCGAAATATTCCCTACTGGCATGTACGCACAGACCTGCAGAGAGCAGTATGACTGCAAATAGACATTTCTTTTCCATAAGAAAAAACTCCCATCTATTAAAAACCTTTATAAATCATGCTTATTCTTAAGTATAGATGCAGCATGAATAAAAATTCAATAGTTAGGATATCTTTAAGAGAGGGACAGGGATAGGGAATCTTGAGACAAGTAAGGCATCAGGGTAAAAGTCTATGGACCTAAGAGCAAATGGGACTTTAAGACGACTACCCTGATGCACATTTTTTAGAAATCACACGAAAGCATGAGGCCAACCGAACGATCTAATATGACACGTGTTCCTTCGATAGGTATTCGAGCATAAGCCGTTACCGTAGGAATGACACAAGCATCATTGCCGACCACGCTGGCAAAATCATAACCAAGTTTAAAGATAGCGTGATGACTTGTCCAGCCCTCAAGCGATATTGCCGTGTTGGCAATGTTATTGGAGAAGTTATTAGAGGTTAATGAAAGGCGATTGTCGCCATGTTTGTAAAATTCATAGTTAAAATTAAGGTACAGTCCGCCATAAAGATCATAAGCACCTAGGTAGAGGTTGAAATGCTGGATCAAGCCAGGATCGATATAGGCACATGCTTTTCTCAGCAAGAGCAGTTCTGTCTGGTCGCGATCAATCTTAATGCGGCGTTCGCGCGTGTTGCCAAAAAGGTGCGTTAATTCAACGTCCATGCCGCAACGGATATAACAGCCGAGCAGTACTTCTAAAGAACCGCCAAAAACAACAGCGGTACAACCATCATTGCCGAAGGGGAATGCCATGAGTAGATCTTCGTTGGTGCGTTTTCCAGTAGGGAAGCTTGGTCCTACGCGACCATTAAGACGTACATTTTTCAGCACCTCTTTGGCTTGCTCGAAATCACGAGTCCATTCGAATAGAATGGTCAAATCACCAATACCTACACGCGACCATCCATTAATATCCAGATCCTGTCCCAATGTTTTTACCGTTCGTCTAAAACCGTCTAACAACAGTTGCTGTGTGCGTTCACAACCTATCGTTGTTTCGGCAGACCAGGTAGGGCAATCGAGCGATACTTTATACACAGGCAGGTATGCGCCTATTGAAAAATCATGACACATATAATAGCGGCCTGAAAAACCGACACTAAAATCATGTTTGAGTGCTCCTTTAAAGCAGAGCAACGAGCAGCTAGGTTGATCCGACTGCAACATGCTCAACAAAATGCCTTGTGGTGATGTGCTTTCAAAGCCTTGTAACATTGCCAGCGCATTCTGTTTGTGTTGCCAAATGCCTAATGGATCTGAACTAGCACCATCATGACCGTACCCTTTAAAATGAAACCCTTTTTCTGCATACACACCCCACTGAAAGGCTGTATCTGGTCGATAGCGAGGCTTCATGAATGCATAATATGGTTGAACAAGGTTCATCGTATGCACCGATGCGACAAAGCAGGTGCTTAAAGTGACTAGTGACCATAAAAAAGTAGATATCTTCACACTCATCCTTATCTTGCTACGTGCTCATATGTGATGCTGTTTTATTCGTTAACTACTACCGATTGCCCTAATGCCCACCAAGCGCCTTGTGATGCTGCGCAACGTTGTACCAATGCAAAATTGCTTTCCGGCGTGTTATGCAACAGCAAATGGGTGTCACGCATTGGATACAGCTGGGTTATGGTGCACAAAGACGAAACATTATTTGGTTCTTTACGAATGTATACCCATAACGCGCCATCCGTTGTACATCGCCGCGCACATGATCCGATACGGCGGAACATAGTTGGTGCATGTTGAATACGCATGTCTGGAACAATCGTAATTGTCCGTTCATTAATTGAGCAATTTGTAACATCACTTACGCTAAACCGTTTTATCGTGCCGTCGTTGCGTCCAGGATACCCTTGTATAACGTAGAGATTGCCACCACCATAACGGGCTACATCGGTAGTCAAACCGGTTGTTGATGCTGCGTCAAGGTGCACGATCGCGTATTCATCGCCGCCTAGATCAACGGTCGTCCATGCAACCTCTGCCGATGAACGCGCACAGCGTATGTCACTGTTATCGCCTACGCGGTACAGTCCGCGAGATGTTGCAAGAAAGGCTACTTTGTCCGAGATAACAACATCAGTAAAGCAGCCAAATTGATGTAACAAAGGAAATTGAGCGCGTTCTGCGAGTGTCGTTTTTTCGATATGCAGATTGTTTGGCTGGAAACAAGAGCGCGTAAGATCTATGCGATCAAGAGTTTTGTCCGTTAAGACATAGAGATAATCACCATCATGCACTAAACGGCGCACAAAGCTGTAGGCGCCGAACGGTATAAAGATTTTTTTGAGTAACGCAGCTCGTTCTACCGGCAAACAAGG
>CAZHJT010000007.1:28826-33656 GCA_964533545.1 uncultured Pseudomonadota bacterium
AGCCAGTGCCATCGGCATCAGCATAGACAGCAAGCCCGCCGGTACCGCCAACAAATAGCCATGCTTGCGTACCAGTTGCTGCGCTGGTAATAGCTTCAATAGTGCCAAGTGATGTTAAGGTTGCGCCACTATAATGGAACAGCGAAGAAGCATCTTTTTGTAATTCTTCAGATGGTAGAGAGCGCATGATACCCATGTCGTCACGCTCAGCCATTATGGCGATAGTCATTGCCTGATAGCCGCCTACAACCATACATGATTGATGTGCAAACCCTGGCATACCAACGCTGATGTCTGCATGCGCACGGATACCAGCTGTCTCTTTTGTATAGGTATCGCGCAAAAATGATACAAGCCCTGCATGTCTTTTTGGATCTCCATTACCCCAGACAGTTTTTTTGAGGATGGCACGTTCATCAGCGTTGTGTGAACGAGAAAGCAGGGTGAATGAACCGCCAAGATTATCGTAAAAAGCTGCTTGCAGATAAGCATCGTCAGATTGATATACGTGACGCCATGCAGTCCATCCTTTGATGACCCCTTTGCCATCAAAAAGAGCTTGGGAATGATAAACGCCGGCATCAGGCTGCTCGCCTGCTACAACGGCAAAGATAGCATCATGGTCAGCAAAGATATCGGTTATAGGTCCGGCAAGAAGCGGCCCTGCGCCAACCTGCACACAACGATTATTGCTGAGTGATGCTTGTTCGGCAGTTTCAGTTTTTTTGCGCATAACGCGTCCACGAAAGGTGGGATTTTCTTGAGGGCCAAAGAAGGTTTCTGGCTCCTGTTCAAGTGCTGCGATGGTGCCTGCCTGTTGACCATCAACATTGAGTGGCAGAGCTGTCACTATTTGTTGCGTCATTTGGTTATCTGCGCAACCGCCAACAGTAACGACATACCAAAGATCGGTACTTGTTTTAAAGCTCGTTATCTGATGAATGACGACACGGGAACCGGGTGCTCGGGTCGCTATGATTGTCGATGATCTGTCAACAACTGCAGCATGTGCAATGCATGGTTCAAGATCCAGGCACTGATGTGTATAGCTTGGTGCTGTTTCTGATGCAGAGCAGGTATGGGCGATCATTTTGCCAACCAACAAAGCACATGCTCCATCAGATTGTCCGTCGCCAGCAGTAACATCCAACCCAACAAAAAGGCGTTGCAGGGTGCCATTCCAGTGCAATGCAATGGTTTGCCCGACGTGTGCCAAATGGTTGCCAATAGCGGCCGCCTTGGTAGTGGCGTCAATAGGGTGAGCGCTTGTCAGTTGTGGAGTATGTCCCAATGGGATCTGATTAAAGTGCCATTCGGTTGACTTCTTTTTATGTTTTTCCATTTCAACTGAGCCAAAGCTTACCAGGGCTATACCTGAACCTTGTTCGCCAAAGAGCCCTTTTTCTGGTTTGACGGCAGCAAATACACCATTTTGGAGCCCTTGCGTGCCCTCTAGAGTGACAATGCCTGCAGATGGTTTGCCAGCAGCATCACAGAGCGCATCAATTGATCGGACAAAAGTACCTATTTGGTTGGCAGTCATGTCGACCATGACAAGTGCTGCTGGCTTTTGCGCAGTAACTGCTAAAATGCGCTCAACGCCAGGGCGCCCAAAATTATCTGGGGTAATCATGCCAGATAGATGGGTGATTTCTTGATCAAATAATGGATTCAAGCTGTTGGCAACATTGTTAAGCGTTACTTCTTGAGGGGCGACTGGCAGAAGTTGAGCGCCTGCCGACGGTGAACGCAACAGCGATTGGTCGCCAAGGCCACTTTCTGTTGCTCCACAACTCAATGCACCGGTAGCCATATTAAAAAAAGTTGGCCCAAGGGGCGTTTTGAGTGAAGATATAACAACGGCGCAATAGTTTGTTTGTATGAAAAAAAGGAAGGTTAAAGCTATCGATTGAAGACTATAACGCACATAATACATATTCATCAGTTCCTTTATCCGTCTCAATGCGTTCTGACAGGATGTACGACAGCGACTTAGTCTACGTAGATTTATAAAAAGCTCTAGTCATAAAAAATATACAACAGGTTGCCGACACGTAAACTTTGCATACTTTCATTTTTTGTGTATTTTCAATTATGCATGATCTGCTTATTAAAAAGCTGTTTCAAGCTCTGTTTTATAATAACGCCCTATTCTCAACCAGAAATGATTGTTCTGTTATGCACGCAAAAACCTTTTCTGCAACCACTATTGGTGTTGATGCACGGCTTGTAGAAGTTGAAGTTGATATATCGCCAGGCCTTGTTAATTTTTTTATCGTGGGGCTTCCTGATGCTGCGATCAAAGAAAGTAGCAAACGTATACGCACCGCATTAAAAAATTGTGGGTTTAAGCTTCCTGCAAAAAAAATTACGGTTAACCTCGCTCCTGCAGACTTGAAAAAAGAGGGGGCGTTGTTCGATTTGCCTATTACGGTAGGTATTCTCCTTGCAGCAGAGCAGTTAACGCTTTCTCCTGAGTTTTTGCAAGAGACGCTCTTTTTGGGAGAACTGTCCCTTGATGGCGCTATACGCTTTGTCAAAGGAGCTCTTGCAATAGCCTACGATGCGCAACGGTTGGGCAAAAAACGCATTATTGTCCCAATGGTCAATGCCAAAGAGGCATCATTAATTAATGGTATTGAGGTGATAGGGGTAAGTCACATCACCGAGTTGATTGAGTATTTACGCCAAGATCTTGCCATTGAGCCTACACCCAATAGCTTTGAGGCCTTTCGAGCGCAAACAGCACAATCGACGCTCGATTATGCGCAAGTTAAGGGGCAATTCCAGGCTAAGCGAGCTTTGCAGATTTCTGCTGCCGGGCGGCACAATATTCTGTTTATAGGGCCTCCTGGATCGGGTAAAACGATGCTTGCCAAACGTTTGCCGAGTATTATGCCCGACATGACGTTTGATGAAGCGCTGGCCACGAGTAAGGTTTATTCCATTAGTGGAAAGCTTGTCGATTCGCCGCTTGTTGCACAACGACCATTTCGCGATCCGCATCACACTATTTCGCAAGCAGGTCTTGTGGGTGGTGGTTCATGCCCGCAGCCGGGTGAGATTAGTTTGGCTCACAACGGCATACTCTTTTTGGATGAGCTGACTGAATTCAAACGCACAACGCTCGAAGTATTGCGTCAACCGCTTGAAAGTAAAGAGATAGCGATTGCACGTGTGCATCATGCGGTTCGCTTTCCCGCAAATTTTTTACTTGTTGCGGCTCTTAATCCATGCCCTTGTGGTTTTTTGGGCGATGCAAAGCGTGCTTGTACGTGTAATGCATTCCAAGTTGAGCGGTACCTTGAAAAGCTTTCTGGGCCGCTGCTTGATCGCATCGATCTGCACGTGAACGTACAATCGGTACCGTATGAAACGGCAGTTACTAAAACGGGTGGCTGTTTGTCGTCGGCAACTATCGCTGAAAAAGTAAATAATGCAGTCAAAGCACAGCGTGCGCGTTTTTCTGATGCCACCACGTGGAATGCGACTATGAGCAGTGACCTGGTTGAAAAATATTGCCTGCTTGATGACGCCGCACAGCAGGCACTTAAAAAAGCATATGATGTTTTGAACTTAAGTATGCGTGGGTATCATAAAATTTTAAAGATTGCGCGTACCATTGCTGATTTTGAATTAGAAGAGACTATTAAGCTTGTGCATATTCAAGAAGCGTTGACCTACCGCTCACTTGATCGTTTTATGGAAAATAAACGGTAATGATTAAAGGGCTTGGTGTTGATGCGGTAGAGATACAACGGTTCATGCCGTGGGTGCACTATCCACGCGCACAGCTTGCCCGGATCTTCAGCGCCGCCGAGCTCGATTACTGCTTTGCTCTTTGCGCATCTATCGATATGCACCATGCTGTGATAGCGCAGCGCTTGGCACTTCGTTTTGCCGCACGTGAAGCATTTTTCAAAGCGCTCTCTAGTCTTGATCCTGTCCACACAGTGCCATTTTTAACCGTCTGTCGGCATGTTGCCATCCACAAACATGTGTCCGGTGTCATTAGTTTGTTGGTTGATTGGCAGGCGTTACGCCAAGCTGGACTTACTCTTGCGAACGATCAGGTAATCGTGCATTTGTCGGCAACCCATACGGCGGTGACCGCTTTTGTCGCCGTGATCATAGAAGGTGAGTAACCGTTACGGCAACGTCACGGTAAATGGCACGTACACTTTTTCTTGTCGCTTGAAAAGATACAGATTAACGTGCTCGATTGGTGTGCCGGTTGGTACAAACATATAACGGGATAGGCGTTCATATGGCAGCAGTTCAACGACTTTATCTTCGCCAAAGAATTTTTCACCTATTTTTGTTTTTACAAAATGATTCCGCGCCGAAAGCCATGCGCCAATGCCGATGATAGGCACTAAGACTGGCCATGCAAAAAAAATGGACAAATAGGCTGGTCCTGCCAACAGCGCCAATACTGAGCGCTGTGTCTCTTTGCATACCTGTTGTGCGGGCATAAGCTGCAGGTCGATTGCGCTTGCACGAATCAGCAATTGATCGGTTGAATCATTTAAGATAGTTATTTTTATTGGTTGATACCCAAGATTGACTAAATTGCGCCCAAACTGTTTATGGGATTCGGCACCGCTTAAACGCTTTACGCAAAGCTCTATCCCATCTCGCTTCTCGCTATACGTGTTTCTGGCAAGAGGTTTAGGATGTTTTTTGCTGCAACCAGCAAGCAACATCAAAAGAGAGAGGCCAAAAAGCTGAACTGGTTTGCCATAGCTGAACATGAGACAACGATTCCTGGTTAGATCTGCGTTTTTTACACATTGAGCATTCTTTTTATTTTACGGAGTTAGTTTATAA
>CAZHJT010000007.1:33666-46480 GCA_964533545.1 uncultured Pseudomonadota bacterium
TACCGGTATATATCAAAAAGTGCCCTGCTCTACGTCTTTTTGGGCCGTATCCTCTAAAGGGTTTCTATGCGCGCGACACAGATTCATATTCTAGTAGTCACACTTGTTCTCTCTACGCTCTGTATCACAGCTAAGTCTCGCACAGGTATCTTTTTTGAGGGATGGACTGAATTCAACAGAAAAAATCTTAAGCTGTTACGGCGTAAAAATACCAAAGAGAGTAAAGATAGCACTGACCAGTTACCGGTGACGAAATTGCGCGATATCCGCGGCCAGCTACCACAAGAAATATATGACCTGTGTGACTTCATTCACAACAGCCAAGACTTTATTAATGCTGGAGCAACGCCGCCAAAAGGTATTTTGCTAGAAGGCCCTCCAGGTACTGGCAAGACCTCCATTGCTCGAGCTCTTGCTGGTGAACTTGAGGTCCCTTTTGTTGCCGCTTCAGCTTCATCATTTATAGAAATCTATGTTGGTACCGGGCCACAGCATGTGCGCGCTCTTTTTAATAATGCACAGGCAGCACTTACCAGAACGGGCGCAAGCCATGTGATTATTTTTATCGATGAACTTGATGCCATTGGTAGTCGTACGGAATATAATGCGCACAGCGAGACTAAAAACACCATTAATGAACTGCTTGTGCAGATGGATGGATTCAGTTCAGATCCTCGCGTTATTGTTATTGCCGCTACCAATAATGTTGACAGTATTGACGACGCGCTTAAGCGTCGTGGACGGTTTGATTATATCGTCAGAATACCGCTGCCCAATGAAACATCACGTTTAGACATTTTAACCTATTATCTTACGGATGTTCGTTTTAAGCGATCACTTGCTGGCGATATTAACCTGATGCAGTTTGCGCGCAATACAGCCGGCTTTTCTGGTGCCGATCTTGAAGGAATAGCCAAAGATGCTGCAATTAATGCCGGGCGTAATAAGCGTAGGCAGATTTGCCAGGACGACTTGGAGAAGGCTGTTGCTAGCGCACGCTTGGCTCGACGGTAATTTTCTACAGCAACTCAGATTCGATGCCTTCATCGGCAGGTTTATTAGCTTGTAGTTCATCTTTATAAAAAAGATAAAGACCAACAAACATCACCACGCTTGAAACATAATAGTGCCATGTGATCACGGTACCAGACAGAACCCAGCCATAAAGCGCGGCAATCAGCGGCGACATAAAGCCGGTAAATGAAAGAAAGGTAGCCGTATACTGACGCAATAAATAGGCGTAGAGCGTGTGGCAGATGATATTGCTGATGAGAATAACGAACCCAAGAAACAACATAAAATAGACAAGATTCTCTCTGCTCACCGTCAGACACCCTTCAAAAACGGCTGCACTTGCCAGCGAAAGAAGACCGCCGGTAAACATACAAAAGCCGTTGACCATCATTGGTGAATAGCTTCTGTCACGCACGAGCTGACGAATAACAATCCAGCTATAACTATGTCCTGCTGCTGAAATGAATATTGCTAATTCTGGCCAGGAAACATAGAGGAACTCTCCCAATGATGCTTCTTGCGGTGATGAGGTCATCAAAATCGGTATAACGCCGATACAGCCAATAAACAGTCCTATCCACTTGTTACGTGACATCCGTTCTTTGAAGATAAAATACGAATAAAGGCATGACATAAATGGTGCGGCATTGTACAAGAACATCGTTTTTGCTGCGCTGACCTCTTCAAGTGCCCAATGGCGCAAACTGTATGAGAAAAAGATGCCAAAAAAAGCGACTTGAACAAAAAGCCAAAAGTCTTTGCGTTTAAAAATAAAATGCTCTCGGGCGTAGATATATTGATATCCCAGCAACAGTGCGCCGGCAATCGCCATGCGTATACCGGTTAAAAACATTGGCGTGGTAAAATCTAATAACATTTTACTCGTGGTTACCGAAGCAGCCCAAAGCGCATGCAAAATAACAATTAATATCATATTAACTCACATTCATCTGTGTAGAGCTTAATTAGTAAAGCCTATTGTTCATCTCTTAGTATGCATTTTTGTACATAACCTTACTACTTAAAAAACTATTTCTTTTGTTCTCATTATTTATTACATGATACTGCCGTCTATGGTATCTTTGTTATAATAGTTTTTTAGATATTTTTTGTTCTCATAAAGGTTATTCGTTTATGAATACACTTACGCTTATAGTAAGTTGCCTGCTTTCAGTTTTTTCTACCGCTGTTATGAGTTACATAGCAATGGCAACCCCTATCGGGCCTTGGATTGCTCCTACATTGGTGCTGTTGGCAATTGTGCTGATGCGCATTTTAGGTGCGCGTGGATCGTTTGATACGAAAATTGCTTATGCAACAACAGCAGGCTCTGTTGGGGGCATTTTGGCAACAGCCTGTGGTTTCTCATTTCCCGCGATCTATTTTATTGATCCTGATCTCTTTAACAGCTGGATGGCTACGCCATGGTCATTTTGTATCAGTTTGGGTTTGCTCAGCTTTCTTGCCGGATGGTTCGGTATTTGGATCGCCAACGGCGTTGAACAAAAGCTGATCGTGCAAGAAAAATTGGCCTTCCCTATTGGGCAGCTGGTACAAAAAATGATCGTCGCTCACAACAATATTCGCAAAGCATATGAGCTACTTGCTGGTTTTGTAGGAACAGCGCTCTTTTGTGTCATGCAGGATGGCACTCGCTTTTTTAAAGGACTCTTTCCCAAGTCGTTATTATTGCTACCAGCTCAACAGTTTTCTGTTTTTAGTATAACGCCTATCAATTTTGATTTATGGCCATTACTGTGGGCCATCGGCTTTGTGACCGGGCATGTCGTGGCGCTTCCGCTTATAGCAGGAGCATTCATAAAATTCTTTTTTATGGAGCCGATCAATAAAATTTGGTTTCCTGCATTGCCACCGATGGAATTTGTGCTCGCATTTTGTGGGGGGTTAGTCTTGTCAGGCGCTGTTGTTGGTTTTATAGAAACACCAAAAAGTTTATATAAGGCCGCGCGCCGCATCATCACAGGAACAACCAATACGCAAGGATCATTAAAATCAGCCATAACAGCGCAACGCATGCTGCTTGTAGAGCTTGCGCTTTTGATTATACCCATGACAGTTTTTTTATCGTATATGGGGCTTACGCTGCTAGTGCAGTTGTATCTGCTCCTTTTTGCTTGGATTTGTAGCTACCAAATGGTTTTGGTTGCTGGCAAAATTGGGTTAGCTCAGCTTGGTCGTTACGCTACTTTTGTTATGGTGCCAGCGCTCTTTTTATTTGATCTGAAACCTCATCATCTTATTCTGATTGCTACCTTTGTTGAATTAAGTGGCGGGATAGCAACTGATATTCTATTTGGGCGTAAATTGGCTTATGAAGCAGAGATTTCATTGCCACAGGTGCGTCGATATCAATATTTTGGTCTTTTTATCAGTTCAATAAGCGTCGGCATCATTTTTTGGCTCTTGATTAACCATTTTTCGCTCGGGTCGGCAGAGCTTTTTGCGTATAAAGCGCAAAGCAGAGCATTGTTGTTGAATGTGCAACAGTTCGATTATATCGTTCTGATGATCGGTTTTTTCTTTGGCATGCTGCTGAAGCGATTCAAAATGAACCCAGCGCTCGTTTTGGGCGGACTTCTGATGCCATTGAATATATCTATAGGCCTTATCTTTGGGGGACTCCTGTCTTATGCTACTCGCAACAAAGAGGAATGGTACCCATTTTGGTCGGGCGTTTTCGCCTCGAATTCCTTGTGGATGCTGATTAAAACGATTGTATAGAGATGGTTTGTATGCCTAGAAAAGGTCATCTTTAGCAAAATCATTCCAATTTGAAAATAAAATATGATACGCTTTGTGTATAACCTAACTTGATAGAAGTTTGCTATACCAGGGTAGTTTCATGAAGTGTACAGCCTTAATCCTATCTTTGCTGAGCATGTCTTCCGGGATTTTTGCTGTCGGCGATCTGACCATCATGAATAATACGTTGGGTCGTTTACGCTTTAAAATAGTACGCAATGGAGAGGCCATTGTGCGCTCACAAGCAATTGAACAAGGTAATGTGTTCAAAAGAAGAAGATTTTTGAACGTTGGTGACCAGATTACTTTTTTTGTTGCCGACAACACCAGGGGGCCATTGCTCCCGGAAGCCTATACTGTTGGTAGCCTGAATGGTAGAACAGCCGATGTAACAATGACCTGTGATGGCAGTGGTTGTACAGCCAAAGAATCGTAAAGGAATAGGTATGAAGTACTTTCGTATGGTATGGAATCTGCTGACGCTTAGTTGCATGACAGGCTTTATGCATGCCGTTGATCTGCGCATTTCTAACACCTCAAACAGATCGATCTGGGCTACTGCGCGCAACGAAGCTTCTGCTGCAGATCTTGTACACGTAGCACCAGGAGCGAGGCGTATTTTTATAGAGAATATTACTCCCAATGATACGCTCACCATTTATTTTGATGCAGGTGCGCGCCGATGGGGTGTCTACCGCATAGTGCTTGGTGGGCAACGCAATGACCCTATAGATCTTACGTTTGCAGGCAATGCGTGCGAAAATTTTGAGCTACAAGATATTTTGGGCGAGCCAGGCGAAGGTGGCTATAATTTGCAAGATCTGTATGAGAAGCGACCTCTTGAAAAAATATGCCCTATCGGCTGATGTGCGTTCTTTAAGAAGCTGTTTTGCCAAGCTCAATGAGGTACGCTTCAATAAAATCTTGTAGGTCGCCATCAAGCACTAAATCAGGCTGCGGCGATTCATAATCGGTACGGTGATCCTTGACCATCTTATAGGGATGCAAGACGTATGAACGTATCTGAGAGCCCCATTCGATTTTTTTCTTCTCAATAGCAGCATTTTTTGCATCTTCTTGCTCGCGATGTTGCTGTACCAATTTGGCTTGCAGCATCTTCATTGCCGTAACACGATTTTGAATCTGTGAGCGTTCGCTTTGGCATTGCACAACCGTATTGGTTGGCAAGTGTGTTATGCGTACTGCAGAGTCTGTCTTGTTGACATGTTGGCCTCCGGCTCCCCCTGCACGATAGGTGTCGATACGCAGATCATCAGGGTTGATTACGATCTCTACTTCAGGCACCTCTGGGGCAACCGACACGGCTGTAAATGACGTATGTCGGCGTTTATTAGAGTCGAACGGAGAGATGCGTACAAGTCTATGAATTCCCTGTTCCCCTTTTAAAAGGCCGTACGGGTTTTTGCCGCGAATAAATAGGGTAGCTGACTTAATCCCTGCTTCTTCGCCATGTTGTATATCAACAATGTCTGCTGGCAGCTTTTCTCGCTCGCAAAAACGAATATACATACGCAAAAGCATGTTTGCCCAATCTTGCGATTCGGTACCACCTGCGCCAGCATTAATATTTAAAAAACAGTTTGCCCCGTCTTGTGGATCATTCAGAAGAAGTGCAATTTTAAATGAGGCAATTGTTTTAGCCAACTGCTTTATCTCATGCGCTATTTTTATCAATTCAGATTCATCATGCGCAAATAGATCGACCAACTCATTAAGATCGGTATAGGTTTGAGTAACATGCAGATACTGATCTCGTTGCACGCGTATACGCTGGAGCTCTTTTAAAATATCGGCCTGCTGTGGATGTTGCCAAAAATTCTCTTGCGACGTTTGAGCGGTAAGTTCTTGAAAGCGTTGCTCAAGGCCGGAATTGCCCCAAAAAGTTTTTATGGTTGTTATGTTGGGCTCAACAGCCTTTAACTGCTCATGTAGTTCATCAATAAGCATCTGTGTAATTCCATGCCAAAAGGTTAACAAGTACTCCGAGTATACACTATGCAGACAATTAAGAGAAACCGTACGATCTAATTCGACGCAGAACCTTTTCTAAGCGCTACTTAGCAAAATATATAATTGTAATGTGTTGCAAAAAAATAGAGTGCCTTGCTAGGGTACTAAAAAAAATAGCGTGATGAATTTAAATATTACGAAAGATGCCGCAATGAAAGACCTTCGACATCTTCGCAGATTGTTCTTGTTATCTGTCGTATCAACAATAGCGCAAGCAAAAGACTGCTGTTCAGATACCTGTCATTTCTCAACGATAACTGCTTTTGGAGACAGTTACACCGATATTGGCAACGCACCAGCGCGACCGGAGTCGATCTGCCCCAGTGGCTCTGGTAATTATGCTCCTGACACCAACCCAGGCTGTAGAATTTGGGTGCAAGGTCTGGCAAAAGATCTATGTACCATCATTAGACCATCAAGCCAAGGTGGTACGGACTATGCTTTTGCAGCAGCAGGCGTAACAACAGCAGCACAGGTGCTTGCGCAGGCAGAGTCCTATGTAGAAAGTCCTAGCGCGCGTTTCTGCAATAATCTTTTTGCCGTGCGTCCTTCCATTCAAGATTTTGTTACGGAGATTATTATTAATGCTGCAACGCCGACACCTGCGTTCATTGAATCGGTCGTCAATACTACCGTACAAACAGTACAAACGCTGCATGATGCTGGTGCCTGTTATATTGTCCTGCCCAACATGATCAATCTTGGTAATCTCCCCATATCAGTAGTCGATGGTCCGGCCGAGCAGGCAGTTGGCGCACAAACAAGTAGAACGTTTAATGCCGATTTACTCAGCAAAACGAATGCTCTTTGTTTTGATGTGATTCAAGTGGATGCCTTTGGTCTTGAACAAGAGGTTTTTAATAATCCATGTTGCTTTGGTTTTTCTAATCTTACTGTCGGCTGCTGCTGCCCTTGCCCGCTGTCTGGTACTCCTGCGCCAGACTGCTGCTCTTCCTATTACTGGGATCTGCTCGATCAAAGCGGCAAAGCACATAAACTCTTTTCCGATTATGTACTATCAGTGCTCAACGGACCGCTTTGTTATGCTCACTTGACTGAAATGCCGCTGGAGGCGATCTATGCACACAATGTAACGCTTAAGCAACAACTTGCTCCTGTGCGCTCAAACGATCTAGAGTGCCCTACTTTTTTCCTTGGTTCTAATTATTGTCCGCTTTTACAACAACCAACCAACAAATGTTGCGCAGGCAAACAAGAAAAGGCCACCAACGTTGCATTGCTCGCTGGCGGCATTTGCCCAGTAACAGACCAATGTATCAGTGGCATTTCATATGGTTTTTCTCGGCCTCGATCCTATGCATCAAGCTGCTGTGCTTTTGATAGTACTATGCACACAGTATCGCTCTTTGCAAGCCAATACAATGATGACTACTATGTCAATATGCTTGTTAATGCAAGTGCTTTTAAAACTTCGTGCGATCGCACCTTCAACCTTGGGCAAAAACGTACACAAGCACGTGGGTCAACCCATGGCAATCAGGTAGGAGTTGTCGCTGAAGGGGCTTATTATGTTGCGCAAGGAGACACTATTGGTGCCAGTTGCCTAGCAAATGTAGAATTCAACCGTATAAAAATGCATGGATACGCTGAACATCATGCAGGCAGCGCAAATCTTGTTTACAATGATCGTACTCGCTATTCAGCTATTACAGGATTAGGGTTGCAAATGACGGCACATAAGGACTGCTGTTCAGGCGATCTGATCATTAATCTCTTTAGTATGGTACAAAAGGATTGGAAGCTGCATAACCATCCGGTGAAATTCCATGTCGCAAGCTTGCCAGGTAGTCACGCAGCAGTCCCCTTCTGTTTACCTTTTTCTGTTGTCATGAATTCTGGGCTTGATGCAAGTTTTACCGGTTGCAATGGGATGGTTGCGACAGCAGGATTCCATGCAAAAATCGGTGCTCAGAAATATTTTGCGACCGTTTTTAGTTTTGCGCTCGGTTGGAATTTTTAAACTAACTCTATACTGAAAAAAAGGATTATATATGCTCGCAAGACTCATAAAGACATTTGAAGTTGTTATTGAATTACAAAAAACAGCTCAGGTTGGTATTTGTCGCTTTGGCAAACATTACACACTTCAATCTTTGTTTTTCTTATTCGCTTTGGCAAACACGGCAACGGTATATTGTTTAGATTTAGTCACTATTTTAACTCCCATTACGAGTTCATCAGTTAGTGGAGCGCCACTTTCGGTAACTGGAACTTCATCCCAAGCAAGCGCTCAAGTGCGAGTAACGATAAATACTACAGTGGCAGGGTTTGCTACAACAGATATACTCGGCAATTGGAGTTTTACTTCAAACGACATTAGGAATGGCAATTACACGGTTACGGCAGACCTTTTGGATATTAATGGTGTTATTCTTGCCACAGATACTAATCCATTCACTATTGCCAATGCAGCTTCAATAATAATAAGTACCCCTTCTGATGGAGACTCTCTAGTTAATAATGGTTTTTATGTGTCTGGTGTAGCCTCATTGCCATCCACAACGGTCAAATTTTCTATTGATGGTACATTGGTTGCAACCACAACTACTGATACTAATGGCAATTGGTCTCTATCGACAGGATTCACCAGGTCAGGAACTCACACATTATTAGCCGAACTCATAGTTTTAGCAGTACCGGTTGCAAGTCACTCTATTTCAGTGACCGCAACAATCCCTATAGTTTTTCCAGCAGGCAAAAAACAGATGGTGGCAATAGGGGGTATCGTGCCAACAACAGGCATTGGATCTGGTCCCGGTTATTCGTATACCAATTCAGGCTCAATTACTACCATAACCTTTACGTCAGCATTTTCCTCAACGCCTACTGTTGTTGCAACCGGACGTCGTACATCAGGTGCATCAACAGTAACGGTAGCTTCAGTCAGTGCCTCAGCGGTGAATATCCTGTTTAGCACAAGCACAACATTCATCAATTTTTATGCCATATTATTTTTATAATATATACAAGTGAAAGAGGTTTGCGTGATAAAACGTAATAAGCGGCTTATATTTTTTCTAGCGATAGCTAGTGTTTGCGGTGAAGCAATATGCAAGGCGCTGCCTGTTAGTAGCGATAACTCTTCAATCAATTTCCCCTATCAGGAGGCATACATTAATGCAACGAGACCAACAATTACCGGGTCGCTTTTTGATGAAAATTATAACCCCGTCAGCAACGAAACGGTAGAAATTTTCCTCAACGACTTGCTCATAGGGACAACTACATCAAACAATGATGGCATCTATGCACTTCAAGTGGAGCAAGATCTTCCTGATGATCAGTACAACGTAACGGTCTTTTGTTTAGAATCACAAACGCTTCTTGGTCCAAATACCTTCACTATTGACACAACGTTACCCTCAGTCGTTATAGTTTATCCAGGAGAGCATGAAATAATACAAAGCAGCACTTTTACCATGTCTGGCGTTACTGAAGCAAATGCCATGGTGGAAACATTTCTAGATGATGATGCCTATGGTTTAGCATGTTATGCAGATGACGCAGGAAACTGGTCCATTGATTATGCGGCCGATAGTGGTTTACATAGCATAAAGGCTCAATCAACTGATCGAGCGGGAAATCAAGGGCCATTATCTGCGATACGATCTTTTACAATAACCGTATTGTCATAAGGAGGATCAAAAAACTCTGGTTTGAAGTTTATAAGATAGTGTGTCTTAGAAAATTGATACTTTTAAAAGTAGGTATTTGCCGATGGAGATTATAACTTTGCAAAAAAAATTTTTTATGATTTGTTTACTTTGGCCAGTCCAAGCTTTTGGCAACCTTAGCTTGAATTCCTTGGTTGTATTACCCAGACTCGGCAGCACAATCAGAACAAATACTCCAATTATTACCGGCATCATGAAAAACAACAAACAGAAACCGATCAAAAACAAGCCGGTAACGGTGTACATAGACAATCGCAAGGTTGCAACTGTTAAAACGAACCAAATAGGCGTGTGGTCATACCAGCTGAAAGAATCGCAAAAACTTTCAAATGGTGCTCATTCAGTGCTTGCAAGCGTTCAAACAGGCCTTGTTGCTCCTGACTATGCACAGGGTACTTTGTTTTATGTGCAATCATCTGCCGAAACAAACACTATATATAAATCTGGCACAGTAGATGAAGAAAACTCTGCCATTATCTACCCATTCTTAGAAAGCTCTGTAAACGACTCAACCCCAACAATAATCGGCAGTTTATTGGACTCTAATTTGAATCCTGTATCGGGCGAGACTGTAATTTTAAAAATAGATAACTCGATTGTCGCACAAATAAATTCTGACGCTAATGGCATATTTTCATTCACGCCAACAACAGCATTACAGGATGGGGATCACACGTTAGAAGCCCATTGTGTGCAGACATTAGTAAGCCTAGAGAGCATCGTTTTCAATATCGACACACAAGCGCCTGATGCACCACTTATTGTCACTCCGCTAGAGAATGCGGTAATAACTAACGGCGTTGCTCTTGTCAGCGGCAGCTCAGAAACATATGCGACCATAGCAACCTTTCTGGATAATAACAGCTACGCAGACGTATGTTATTGCGATGAATTTGGTAACTGGTCTATAGAGTACGAGGTAGCAGATGGCAATCATTCTGTTATAGCACAAGCATGTGATTTGGCAGGGAATACAAGTCCCGTATCACAAGCAAGGGTTTTTAGTGCTTTAGAGGTAATTAGTTAAACAAATAAGGTATTTTTATGAAAAACATATTCGTATTAAAATTATTGGTTGTTTGTTGCGTCATAGGGTCATTACGTGCTGTTACGCTTGATCCGCTCAATTCTTTAATTTTCTTGCCAAAACCGGGCAACACAGTCACTATCGCTCAACCTATCATTGCTGGCATCATGATAGATCAGAATAAAAAACCACTCAAAAATAAACAGGTGGTTGTTTATGTAGATAATCAAAAAGTGGCAATCGTTAAAACAAACAAAGAAGGTGTATGGTCATACAAGTTGAACAGAATGCAAGCGCTGTCTGATGGTTCTCATTTTGCACAGGCATACATAAAACTTTCAAATAATAATGATGCTTGGGCGCAAGGAAGCATCTTTACCGTGCATGCAACGCGCAATGAGCAAAATCTCTATAAGTCTGGCAATGTTAGCGCTGCCAATTCAGCAATAGTCTTCCCTTTTGAGGGTAATCGTGTTAATACTCCAACGCCAGTAGTGGTTGGTAGTCTTTTGGATTCTGCATTCAATGCGGTATCTGATGAAACAGTGACCTTAAAAATAGACTCATCAACGGTCGCCAGTCCAACGTCAGATAGTAATGGTATATTTTCCTATACGTCATCATCACTGAGTGATGCCACGCATATAGCAGACGCTCATTGCGTTCAATCATCAGTAGATTTGACCACCAATAATTTTACCATTGATACTGTAGCTCCTAGTGCGCCAGCTATAACAGCACCAGCTGAAAATGAGATGGTTACTACAAGCCTTGTCACGATCAGTGGGACGTCTGAGCCTGATGCAACGGTTACCACGTTTATGGATGGTGACACGTATGGCGATGTACATTATGCCGATGGCTCTGGTAATTGGGCTGTTGAATATGAGTTAAGTAATGACACGCATACCATTACAGCACAAGCAAGTGACTTGGCAAACAATACTGGGTCGGTGTCGGCAGAAAGACATTTTACGGTTGATGCATAGTAGTAGCGGTTTTTTTACGCTTTCTTACGATAATTACAAGAGAGGGCTTTTATAAAAGCCCTCTCTTGTTTTAAAAAGTTATATTCGAAACGCTTTATTTTCATTCTTTTTTTTATGTGGTATGTCTAGTACAAAATAGGTGTAATGATCACATAAAAAAACGAGTGTTACCATGAAGCAACTCTTTCGTTCCTCTGCGCTGTTATTTTGTACCATCGCCTTGTTGTGCGCACATAAAACGTATGGGCATGATGCTCGAGCCACCTCTTTTTTGTCCGATCAAGATTGTGCATCCATTATACATAACCCTTCTTTGCAGTTTGTTTATCTACCAAAATCGATAAAAAATATAGTGCGTCATCCACACCTACAGCATACCTCTCTACATGAAGAAGAATCGCTTGCTGTTCTTTTCGATTCACAAAAAAATATTGTGCCTTTCGATGAGGCAGAAAAAGTAATGCGGAATCTCTTTGATTACCTTTTGTTGGTACCGAATTTACAACCAGGTTTTAAAGAGTATGCGCTGTACACAGTTAAAGGATATATGGCTTCACTTGCGCGCGGTGATGCCTTTATTTCTTTAGAGCATAAAAACGGTGAGCAGGTGTTGATTACGTGTACTGCTTTAATGCATGAGATTGTGCGATGGCAGGCGCGAACGAATCTTCATGAGGATGTGATTGACGAAAAAGAACTGTTGGACGCTTTAGAATTCGATTCAATTGAAATGGGCCCGATTTGCAGTGGATTGTACCGAGCTGATGTCTGCTGTCGAAGAGGATCAACAGGACCTGCTGGGGCAACCGGATCAACGGGTCCTGCTGGAGCAACAGGGGCAACTGGTCCTACTGGACCAACAGGACCTGCTGGCGGTGGTTCAGGTATAACTGGTAACACGGGTGCTACAGGTTCAACAGGATCTACAGGAGTTGCTGGTGCAACGGGTACAACTGGTACTACAGGTGTTACGGGAGCTACCGGTGTAACAGGAACGACTGGTACGACAGGTACAACTGGTGTGACCGGTACAACGGGAACAACTGGAACAACAGGATCTACAGGCAACACTGGTTCAACGGGTGCGACTGGTGCAGCGGGAACTACGGGTGTAACAGGTGTTACGGGTACGACTGGAACTACTGGCGCAACAGGAACGACAGGAACAACAGGGACAACCGGTACCACAGGTGTAACTGGTACGACGGGAACTACAGGAACTACTGGCGCAACAGGCAACACTGGTTCAACAGGAGCTGCAGGTGTCACAGGAACTACAGGAACAACCGGTACCA
>CAZHJT010000008.1:0-46073 GCA_964533545.1 uncultured Pseudomonadota bacterium
ACGGTGAAAATAACCAGTGAAGATGGTAAAACAATAAGAGAATCCACATTTACCGATAACACTGATGGATTTGCAAAAAAACTTTGGTTTGATTGGGATAAAAGTAAAGGCCTGAACAAAATAACTGCTTTTTATAAAGATAAGCCATCGAAAAAATTTAGCATAATTGTTTCTCGTGATGATGCACTTCCAGGATCAGAAATCGTGGTAGGAAAAGAGATTCGCGGTAAAGGAACAGTGGTTGATATACTTAGAATCGATTCTTCAAAAGCTACTGAAAAAGCACCAGAGTCTCCAGCCCCTATTGGAGTAATTGTTGATACATGGATTGCATCAGGAAAGTCACTGTCGCCAAGTTATAATTGGCGCTTAGTGAGTGGGACAACAGGATTAACTTCCACTATTGCTGAAAAATATCTTAAAAGTGGATCAAAAGAACCAGGAATATTAGATTCAGATGTTTTCATTGGAACTGATAAGAACAAAAAAATTAAAATTTACCCCAATAAAGCTACAAGAATTTATGTCAAACGAAGCGACAAGGATAAAGGTAAAATTATAACATTATCATTAAAAGACATAGAAACGGCTGTTCGTGGTGTGGAGCCGACGATAATAATAGACGAGAACGGAGATGCTGCTATTGTAGGTTGGCATTTCCAGCATGAGGGCCTGCATTGGTATTAAAGCATGTATCAGGGCTTTGATTTAGATGTTTTCTGCTTGCTTTAACATTTCAGCCACTTCCACCGGTACTTTCTTTTTAATAGAAGTTCCGATAAACCAAGTGTATAACAGTGCGAGTGGGCCTTTGATCTCAGTTGTAATGGTAACATACGTTTTCCCATCCGCCGTACTGATGATATGAGTCATCACCGCTTTTGCCAAGAACAGTTGTGCTTCTTGAACAAACATCTTAAGCGGGTCAACGTGCGTCAATACGGTTTTAAGTTCTGTTTTGTCTTTGAATTTCAGAGCGCCTGTGGTGCCAACTTGAAAAGAACCATTGAGATGGCTTGATGCAAGATCATGATCCCAACTATTCCAGGCCTCAACATCTTGCCAAACAGACCACACCTGAGCGGGCGTTGCGTCCGTTTCTACGGTATGTTTAATGATGAGCATGTTGGACTCCTTGATCTTCAATGTTGGTTGCTACAGTTTTATACAATATTCATTAATTAATGGTACCAAAGAGCCATAAAAATAATAGTTTATGGGGGTGTTATTGCTGTCTCTCAAGGAGCATGATACTATTCTGGTATGGAATTGCTCATAAAGTGCAACTGTGCACTATTCATCCTTTTGCTGGCATATATCCCCATGATAGGAACAGAATCTCTTTCAGCCCAATGCATTATTGATTGTCTCAA
This sequence comes from uncultured Pseudomonadota bacterium, assembly GCA_964533545.1. Lineage (GTDB taxonomy): Bacteria > Babelota > Babeliae > Babelales > Vermiphilaceae > JAFEAZ01. The sequence continues at coordinate 1,374 of CAZHJT010000008.1, forward strand.
TACCAAGTATGGCATTATGGTTGCTGAGCTGACACGCATACCTCTGGGTGCTGATATAGACGCAGCAGTATACAAGGCACAAGCAGATAATCGGGCAACCTATTTTGTGAAAATAAGACGTGGTTCTCATAACGACATTGGCCCTGTCGTACAACGACTTTTATATGATGCTGGCATGCAGCAGATCATAGCTCCTATCAAAACCAATGATGGTCAAGCGATGCATCTTATCGATGATTGTACGCTTATAGTGTACCCCTTCATTGAAGGCAAAGATGGTTTTAGCTGCAGCTTAACCGACGATCAATGGATCACGCTTGGCAGAGCACTCAGACAACTGCATGAATTTCATCTGTCAGTAGTCATCAAAGATCAAATTAAGCGAGAAGCATATTCACCACAATGGCGTGATGCTGTGCGAGACATCTATGCGCATATTGATGCTGGACTCAAAGTAGTTGATGGAGCAGCATCCAAGCTATTAACGTGTATGCAAGGGCATCGACAGCAGATTCAACGCTTAGTGGATCGAGCCGATACGTTAGCGCAAAAGATCCAGACGCAGCCGCCGAAATTGGTAGTGTGCCATTCTGATATTCATGCTGGCAATGTATTCATAGCCCATGATGGTACTGTGTACATAGTAGATTGGGACAATCCGATTTTAGCACCTAAAGAGCGGGATCTTATGTTCATTGGCGGCGGTGTTGCTAATATCTGGAATGATCCGCGAGAAGAAGCACTTTTCTATAAAGGGTATGGAAAGACTGAGATTAATCGAGATATTCTTGCCTATTACCGGTGTGAACGAATTGTAGAAGACGTTGCTGTTTATAGCCAGCAGTTACTTCTGGCGTCAGATGGAAGCAAAGAGGATAGGCAAGAGATGTATCAACATTTCATAGCTATGTTTGAACCGAATGGTGTTGTTGATATTGCGTTCAACACAGATACAACCACAAGATATGAGGATTCATGAATCACTTAAAAAACCGAATTACCGCTACCATTATAGCGATACTTTCAACAATGACTGCCAATGCCGTCAAGCCATTTGCGCTGGAAAAATTAGAATTTCTTAACAGTTTTACCGTACAGAGCCCATCATGTATAAAATCAAGCGATGGCTGCGCTTTGGCCTATTATGCTTTTGTCCCTGAATCGCCTAAAGCCATGGTCATTTTTTATCACGGGGCAGGATTTTATGGAAGCGCATTATACCAATATTTTGCCAAACAGCTGGCAGATAAACATAACATAGGCTGTTATCTGTTTGATATACGCGGGCACGGTAATTCTGATGGTAATCGCGGCGATGCGCCAAGCATTAAACAGGTTTGGGATGACGTAACAACTGCTGTCACTTATGTGAAAAAATGTTATCCAAATGTTCCACTCTATGTCGGTGGACATTCGTCTGGCGCTGGCATGATTTTAAATTACAGTAACTACTACAATAACCCGGCAATACAGGGGTATCTATTGGTAACGCCGTACTTAGGCAGAAACTCTGGCGTTTTTAAAGAGCATGCTGACACAGCAACCTCATTTATAAAATCTGTGCGCACATGGGTTTTTATACTCAATGGCATTACCGGCGGCTACTGTTTTGCGCATACGCCAGCCGTCTTTTTCAACTACCCGAAAAACTTACTTGCAAGTGATCCCAAAATTGTCTCCAGTTATACAGCAACCATGACAATGGCTACCTCTCCGGAAGATCCTAAAAAACTGTTTGGTGGCATCGACAAACCCTTCGGTCTATTTATAGCAGCAGATGATGAACAGTTCGTTGCGCAAAAAGTCGCTGCATACAAAAACTATGCACCGGCAGATATTGTAGAGAAATCGACGGTACAGATTATTGATGGAACCAAGCATTTGGATATCTTGCTTTCGGTGGCTGATCAGTGCGCAGCATTTATTGAGCAAAACTCGCGTGACTAAAAAATTTTTCAATCGACATGTTATTGGCAAATTATATACTGTTGAGTATATAGAATCGCTATTTAACGAGTAAAATGTACCTTCATGTTCAGATATAACTCATTACTACACCAAAGGATTTCTAGTGAAAAACTTTAAACTATTTTCAACTTTATTGCTCTGCGTAAGCACTGTTCTTGCTCAAGATGATATGCCTAAAACTTTGCCTGAGTTGATTGATTATGCTAATCAAAATTTATCATCATTTTGTAAGAAGAGAACAAGATTTGATGATGATTTTGTTATGCCTAATATAATCGACAGATTAGAGTTGGTTTTAGAGTGTAAGACAGACAGTGTCTTTCGCGACACGTACATTAGATTGGCAAAACAAAGAATAAAGAGTCAAAAAGATTCGTTGCATCGCTTGCTTGAAAAAGCTTGTGAATTTAAAGCAGAAGCTCTAACAGAAGCTGAAAATTGTTCTAGCCAAGCCATTAATGAAGCTAAAGTGTTATTTGAAAAAGCTATTTTAGAGACAACGCTCAAACAAAACGCAAAGCCGACTGTTGAATCTGATAGAGAAGCTTTCGGTTCAGAGTTAGAACCATATAAAAAATGCCTTGATTCATTATTGAGGTCTATGCAGGCGACAGCAGCAGATATAGTCATTCTGAAAAATGATATTAAGGCCTGCAATAAGATTGCAGAAGCATTTGACCAACTTAAGTAAAATGGTTTTACCCCATCTTGATGATGCGCGTAGAGAGCTATGGTTTTCCACTCCAGCATCTCCATTGCCTAAAAAGCAATTGGATAGAACAACGTATAGATAGGTTTTTTCATAGGCAATTGATCAGCTAAATTGTAAATGAGCATGTTGCTCATAATGGTTTATGAGACGTTCAAGGACTTAACAATTATTTGTGGCAGATGGCTCATACGTTTTTCAAACAAAGGCCAACAAGTATCATCGACAGGTTGCTGCCCAACATATGTTAGAGCAAGCTGAGTAATGGGTTTTGGAAAACGCTCATTTAAATAATGCGTCATGTGTTTATAATATTCTTCTCTTTCTTTTTTCACCGATGGACATGCTTTTATCATAGCTTCAGCAACCGTTATATGGCCAATGTTTGCTACCTCAAGTGGCGTCTTACCTAAGTAATTTTTTATGGTAGGGTCACCACCGGCGAGTAATAAAGCTGCTGCTTTTTTTCCAAAATCACTAACCATTATAGAGCGGCTAAATAATCTATGAATAGGGGTATTGCCTCTTATGGTATCTCGTTTGTTCGGGTCAACCTGTGCATTGCACAATATAGCCATTAACTCAAAAGATTTATGAACAGCTGTATGCAAATGGTTTTCGCCATCTTTATTAACAAATGCAGGATTGGCTTTAGCATCAAGTAAACACTGTGCTATACGTGGACATTCCGTATGCATGAGCAATGATGATCCAGTTTCATCAATAACGTTTGGATCTGCACCACCAGCTAAAGCTTTTTCAACAACGTCAAAATCGTTTCTTCTAACAGCTTTATGTAAGATTAAGCCTGAGACATCACCCTCGGTGACGTTTGGATCGGCCTTGTGTCCCAGCAATGAAAGTATTTCTGTTCGATTTATGTCATAATCCAATGTCAATAAAAGTTTTAATCGAGCTGTCGGATATGATGCATTATTAAAAAAGGGCTTGGCTGGTATGGCTGCTTGATCAAAGGCATAGATACATGAATTACTTAAAAAATATAAATAAAAGAGTAGAACTGTTTGTCTCATACGTTACCAATTCTTATGTCGCTGGTTATGAGTATTGCTTGTGTGAAAGTGCTTAATCTGCTGGATCAACGGCTGGTGTAACTATAAGCACACAACACACAAAGAGAGTTGCTTTATAATTCATTAGGGCGTTCTCCTAGGGCTTCAGGGTAAATTCAGCTTGGGGAGTATATCATATGGCTTGTTTAAGGCCAAATATGATATGCTATTTCCTATAGAAGCTTAGTTTTTATACGCAATGAAAAGAGAGCCTTTGGCATGAAGTCGTTAAAAATGGTTGCACTTGCAGTCGCAATAAACTTTTCACCGGTACTGTGGGCTGCGCAAGAGCAGGACTCAATACAGGTAAGGCATCTGCTTGTAGCTGCAAAACCCTTGATACAAAAAGATAACGAGCTCCCTATGTCTGAGTTGCCACAAACGGTCATACAAAAAGTTCAAACTATGTTGAAAGATAACCCAGAATTTGTGCAAGCAGTTATTGTGCAAGATGCAGCAGAGCCGCTCGACGCAGATTTTCGTTATAGTACGCGGTTGAAGCTTCATCAAGAAAAAATAGATCAGCTACTTGCCCGCATGGGGTTAGAAAATCATGCCAACAACGTGAACACTATTATTCGCTTGCAGACAGGAATAGACACGTATTACATGCGTATTGCAGGCGAAGCTCACCGTGATGCCAATGCAGCATGCACCTTAGGCGCGCGAACTGGTCGTGCTTTAGATCTGTTTGTAAAGCACCAAAAGGATGATTTCTCGCTTGAGCAAGAGCAAGAACTTGATGCATTTAAAATTGCACATCCAAAAACAGTACAAACGATCAGTCAGGTAGCTTTTTATAAGTTGGTTAAATGCGCCGTAGAAACCAACCACATTAAGACGCTTCGTTTGCCAATCACCGAGCTTGTGCAGGTGTCTGGTCGACCGGATGATGTTGAAGATAAAAACTATGTGGTGGTGCAGGAAGAACTGCGCAACTGTTTTTCGTTATGGGAGCATCCAGAATTGATAAAACGTGTTACCAAACAGCAGATTGTCGATATAAAAAAAGTGATACAGTTTGCGGGCCTCTGGGATATTAAAACAAATCTCTTTTTATGTTTGCCAACGGCACAACATCCAAACGAGCAGTTGGGCCTTATCGACTTTGAGCAGCCAAGTTGTACCAACACTGATCGCCCTGGGTATCTTGATGATGCACGGCGCAAGCAGCTAGCCGAGGTCGGACTTGAGCAGCTGCGTGAATTGTTCATGCATGATCATCCTGAAGCGTTTGAAGATAAAGCGTAAGATTGCTTGGACAAGAGCCGATTTGTAAGTAGCTCAGCGATCTTGGCATCACGCACATGTACGCAAGCCCGCTTATGCGCGCTCGGCAAACCGCAGAAATTATCAACGAGCACCTTAATGTGCCGCTTTTGTTTCATGAAGGGTTACGCAAGATTACCGACCTAGAAGTAGCATTAACCTGTCAAGAAATAATGAGGTCAAGCCAAACCACATTGATTGTAAGTCACGGTGAGGTGTATCGTGTGCTACTGCGTATTTTAGATGCTCAGGCCTATGAGCTGAATGCTCGCAATGGCGGCCTCTATCGCTTCAGAGCGCCAGAGAGAGAATCTGATAAGTGGATAGTCTCTGCCTTGAGTGATCAGTCGTAAAGATGAATCATATTTTTTAGCACACTGTTTTCAAGTAGGTACAGCTACCCATACATTCAGATCCCATTCGCTTGAAAGCATTCTTCTGCTATACTTTTTCATGTCACGCCAAACAGCCTGTTCAAGACTAACCGCGGAGTTGCCCCTATGATTATGTTACTTATCACTATTGTTCTAATGGCAGTATCTTTCGGATGGCTCTCACTATTTTATGCTCGCTATTGTTTTAAAATCGCAGCGCGCAAATTTTATACGACCACTGAACTTTCGCCAGAATTTCGTACCCAATTCGGTGCTCAGTTGGCCCAGTGTGGGTTACCCTGTAAACGCTTTATGAGTTCGCAGGTTGTCCAAATGTGGCAGGGCGAAGATGATCGGCCAGTGATCTATGCGGCAGGTGAATTATATATTAATGAAGATAGATGCAAAAATTTGTCACATGAAGAATTCGTTGCCGGTTTGCTGTATGAGCAAGCACATCATGATACCGCTTTTTATATGTATTCAGAAATCATCATGGCTATAATTTTTATTGGATGTATGCCTTTGGTTGCTCTTTTGAATGGTATATTGCAGTCTTGGGTTGTTCATGGTCACCCTTGGCAGGTAGTTTTTGGACTTGCGTATGTAGTCAATCTGTTGCACACGTGGCCATTATTACAGTTCATTCCCTTGCTGGCGGGAACCATAGCGTTAGAGTTTGCATTGGGAGAGTCAGTGGTTAATTTTTATGCTGGTAAAGGCTATAATCTTAAGGCTTTATGTAGTTACTTACAGTATGTTGAAAAGATGGTAGCGCCTGGCTTGAACAATACGTTTAATGTTTCATCAAATCGCAAGCGTTGTGAAAAACTGTTAGAAGATGTATAACATGCAGTCGCCTAAGAACAGACCGTTATTACAAGAAATACGAGTAACTTTTCCTGACACCGTCGATTTCGCGCGGTACCCTTTTTCATTGCCTATTATCAAGAACCTACGCACCATACAATTTCCTACACAAGTTACCTTTTTGGTAGGTGAAAATGGCACTGGTAAATCAACGATATTGGAGGCAATAGCGCGTCATGCAGGTTTTGGACCAGAGGGTGGCAGTAAAAATATCTATTTTAGGACCTCGGTTGAACATACATATACGACAGCTGAACAGCTTGCAGATTGTATGACCTTGTCGTGGCGTGTGAAGCCGCAGAATGGTTATTTTTTTAGAGCAGAAAGTTTTTTTAATGTTGCCACCTATCTTGATACGCTACCAGGACACATACCATATGGTGGAAAGCCATTGCATGAACAATCTCATGGAGAAAGCTTTTTAGCCTTTTTTAATAATCGTCTTGGCAATGGTGGCTTTTTTATTTTCGATGAACCGGAAGCCGCTTTGTCGCCGCAACGACAACTATCATTACTCAGTGTTATACATCAGATGTGTAAGAAGGGTGATTTTCAAGCTGTTATTGCCACGCATTCCCCTTTGTTGCTTGCGTATCCTGGTGCTACCATCTATTCTTGTGATGCTGATAGATTAACGCCGATTGAGTACAAAGAAACAGAACATTATAAAGTTACAAAACAGTTTATCGACAACCCAGAGCGCTTTTTGAGCTATTTGTTTGAGGAATAAACTATGAATTTTTTAGATAATCTCCATGCGGTTTTGGTTTCAGCAGCTATAGCAATTTTATTGCCAATAACGGTCTATTGGGGCGTCAGCAGTCTATACAGCTGCCCGAATTGGCGAGATTTTAACCTAGAATATACACAAGAGCCTGGTGTTGATGAGACTCAACACAACATACACTTGGCAGCATGGGAAGAATCAAAAAAACCATTCAATAAGGCTCTTTTTTGTGCAGCAACTTGTATTGGCTTGTTGCTTGTTGTTATCGGCTCCTATAGTTCTATTAAGTCTCTTTCAATAGGATTACTTGCAGGTGGTCTATTCACATTTTTAATGGGATTAACAGTTAATCCAGGAATAGCGCTCTTAAATTTTGCTCTTGTAGCAGCTGTTCTCATGATCATTATTTTTTCGTTAATGATACAAAGAAAAGGCTAATTTCACATAAGCTTGCTCTTTCGGATGCGGTTCGTTAGGCTCTCGGGTGATATGGTATCTTTCTCCTGCATTATATAACGGAGGTAAGAATGAACTATGCACATCGTACAGCGCATCGTGCTCTGCTCTGTCTATTTCTCGTCAATTGCACGCACAGTATAACGTCCACGCATCATGATATAAACGTAGAGAATAGTTTCTCTGTTGAGACAATTCATGGCAGCATGCAGGTCACGGACCCTTTGATTATCGAACTGATTAACAGCCCTGCAATGCAACGGTTGAAACATATCAAGCAGTATGGCACCACCGATTACGTGATGCGCCACAAAACGGTCTATACCCGGTTCGATCATTCATTGGGCGTCTATTATATTTTGTGCCAACATGGGGCAGGGCGAGCTGAACAGGTTGCCGGGCTGTTGCACGATGTATCCCATACCGTTTTTTCACATGTGTGTGACCTGCTTTTTATGGGAGATCTTACCAAGGGTGCTTACCAAGATTTTGTGCATGAAGAGTTCCTGAATGAGCATGGTATACGCGAAATCTTGGCCAAGCATGGCTTTACGGTAGCCGATATCATGCCAAAAAACAGCAGCTTTAGAGCATTGGAACAGGAGGCGCCAGCATTGTGCGCTGATCGCATAGAATATAATCTCTATGCTGCTCATATGGACAACCTGTTGTCTCAAGAAGATCTTGATGAGGTACGCCGCGACCTGCATTTTGATGGGCATGATTGGTATTTTGATCGTGCACATATCGCCAAAAAATTTGCGCTCATCTCGCTGCATCAGACCGTGTATCTGTGGGGGAGTCCACATAATATATTGATTGCGCAATGGACGTGTGACGCGTTAAAGCGTGCATTGGACATCGGTTTGATCACACAAGAGGATATTTGTTACACGATGACTGATGAGCAGATGTGGTCACGGCTTACTACCTGTAACGATGCTGAGATTGTTGCCGCTATGGATGCACTACTTGATTGTAATCGACTCTTTTCATGGTCAAGTGATGATGAACAGGGGATAGCCATAACCCTTAAAGCAAAGTGCAGAGGAGTTGATCCTCTTGTCAACACAGCTCAAGGGTTACAGCCTTTATCAGCTATCGATGCTGATTTTAAGAAGAATTATGAGTTAGTTAAAAAAAATATGCGCAAAGGATGGCATGTTCTCTTGCATAAAAAACCGCTAGGTGATGTGGCAAAAAACTCATTAGACCCGCGATTGGCGATTGAGGCTATTGTTGATCTGCAAAAAAATACTACTCTTGTGGTAGCGTAAAGCCAATTAATCGACTTGCATTTAATAAGATAAGTACATCAGAAATCCCATGAAAAAAAGCGGCCTGAATTGGATTGATAAGATGCATCAAGGTTAAGGTAAATCCAAGAGCATGTAGGAGTAGAAACCCTATCATAAGATTTTGTTTTATTACCCTAAAGACCTGTTGCGATAATTTCCGTACAAAATAGATATTCTCTAACTGATTGGTCATGAGTACGATGTCGGCAGCTTCAATGGCAGGCTCCATACCCATGGCGCCCATGGCGATCCCAACGTTTGCTTGCTTGAGCGCTGCAACATCATTAATCCCATCCCCAATCATGGCGACGCTCATTCCTTGCTCTTGCAGCTGGTCAAGGAGCTTCAATTTGTCTTCGGGAAAGGCTTGCCCATAGGCGCGCGTAATACCAAGCTGTTGAGCAATTGTTGCCGTGATCTCTTTGCTGTCACCACTGAGCAGTATCATCTGGCTAATGCCAGCTTTTTTGAGCCGTTCGATGGTATCTTGCGCATCAGGGCGTACTGTATCCATAACGGTTATCATGCCGATTACTTTACCACTGCAGGCAAGATAATGATTACTATAGCTATGTCGGTTGGCAATTTTGTCGAAAGGAATGGGGCTGTTGCCATGCTCTGGTGCTTCTATAAAATGTTCATTGCCAAAGAAATACTGCTTGCCTTCAAACATGATTTCAACACCATGGCCAACGAGTGACACGTATTTATCTGGTTGTTCAAGCTGAATATGGAGTTCGGCAGCCTTTTTTAAGAGCGTCTTTGCTATCACGTGATCTGCTCTCAACTCAGAAATGGCCGCTATTTTTAGTATCTCTTGTTGTGTGTAGTCTGTATCAAATGAGTGAATGTCGACGATGGTAGGTTCGCCGAGCGTGAGGGTTCCTGTTTTGTCAAAAATCATGGTAGTGACCGATGCGAGCTGTTCTAATGAGCGACCGCCCTTAATTAAGATGCCTTGGCGAAATGCAGCGACGGTGCCTGCCAGTACCGTAAGCGGCGTGACCAATGAAAGCTCAAGTGGTGAGCCAAAGATGAGGAGTGTAATGACCAGTTCTAGATTGCCCGTGGCGAGCCATACGATGAAAATGAGCAACAAAATACTGGGGACCAAGATGAGTGCAATTTTATTGGTAAGGAGTGTGATTTTTGCTTTTTTTTGTTCAGCCTGTTCAAACAACGAAGACATTTTGCTAAATAAGGTCTCTTTGTGCACTTTTTGCACCTGTACAATGATGCTGCCACTTTCAATAAAGGTTCCCGCAAAGACTTGATTATTGATCGTTTTTTCACGGGCAACACTTTCGCCCGTGAGCATCGCTTCATTAATAGCGGCACTCCCTTCAATAATAAAACCGTCAGCCGGTATGCGGCTTCCTGTTTTTACCAGCACCTGCATGCCAGGCCGTATCCGTTCAATGGCAAGAACGGTCTCTCTGTTGTTTTCTAACACGATAGCCGTTGAGGGCATAAGCTTAATAAGGTTTTCAATGGCGTTATGCGTATGTTGTTCTATAAGGATCTCGACATAGCGAGCAAAAAGCATGATCAGCAAAACATACATGATTGCTATTTCTTGCTTGCCAATCACCGCTACAATGGTTGCAAAAACGAGGAAGAATTCCGTCCCTATCCGTTTTGCTTGTAGCTCTTTGATTGCTAACCAACAGATATGTACCCATACGATACCGATAGACGTATATAATAAATAGGCTTGTTTATAATAAAGGGCCACTGCGGTCAGCGCAATAATTGCACCAAGGTAGCATAAATAATCCAAGCGATATTTTTTAAAGATGCTTTTTTTCACACGTCCTCCAAACAGTTTGCAACGATCGTAGTTTTATCGGCACATGGTGGTATATAGTCAAGCTATACTATAGTAAACAATGTATGCAAGGGAGAGCGTAATGCAAAAGCCTGTTATAGCAATTATTGGTGCAGGTGCCGTAGGTTCAACAGCTGCTTATGCGCTTATGTATACGGTCTCTGCCAAGATAGTTCTGGTCGACATCAATGAACACAAGTGCAACGGAGAGGTTCAGGATCTTGAAGATGCAGGCTCTATGAGTGACGGCTCGACTATAGAGGCAGGATCTCTTGACGATGCTCGACAGGCAGACATTATTGTGATTACGGCAGGTATTGCTCAAAAGCCTGGGCAAACACGTCTCGAACTTCTTAAGACAAACTATGAGGTGGTCGGCTCCATAATCCGCAGCATGCAACCAATAAAGAAAAGTACCATTATCATCGTTGTTACTAACCCCGTTGATATACTGACGCGTTATGTACAGGAAATTTCTGGTCTGCCTAAAAACCAAGTATTCGGTTCGGGTACTTTCCTTGATACGCATCGGTTGCGCTGTCTGCTGGCAGACCATGTTGCGATTAATCCGAGCTCGATCCACGCCTATGTTTTAGGTGAACATGGCGACACTCAATTTGTTCCCTGGTCAACAGTATTGATAGGAACGGCGCCATTACGTTCATTTTCAATCGATGAACAAACGCTGGCCGATATGGCTCACAAAGCCCAGCGCAAAGCGTACGAAATAATTGCCTGTAAAGGTTTTACTTCATTTGGTATAGCATCCTCTGTGGCCACCTATTGTGAGAATATTATTGGTGATACGAAACGGATTATTCCACTCTCCTGCTTTATTGAAGAGCTTGGCGTCTGCCTGAGCATGCCTGCCGTTCTGGGCCTACACGGTATTGAACAGATCCTGCGCCCGCCGTTCAATGCGCAGGAGCAGGAGAAGCTTTTGGCCAGTGCACAGGTGTTGCGTGAGCAGTATGCCGAGGTTATTAAGGCGTTATAAAACTCATGTCAGGGTAGCCCTCCCTGCCCATTCCCCTTGTTTACCCTAATCAATAGCCTCTTTGCTCTCAAAAAGGGGTACTTTTTTGCGCATTTCAACCTGAAATTAACCAATCGGTAAAATTTTTTCAAAAAACTGTTGATCTTAGGGCTTTAGACCTGTTATATTTTCAATTAGAAAGTTAAAGCCTCGATACAAGCGGGGCACTTAACCTAAGATTGAGAGTAGTTTGAATATATCGTTTAACCTTATATGAGGAGTCTTCATTATGATGAAGAAACTATTAACAGCAGCTTTTGCTGTAGCCGCGTTGTCTTTAGTACCTTCAGCTGAAGCGCGTTGTGGTCGTAAGTGTGCGCCAAAGGCAGAATCATGCGAAAAATCATGTGCGCCAGCCTGCACAACTGATGTGCAAATTGTCGGGGAAAAGCTTTTCCCTGTTTGCAAAATGGTCAGAGTAGAGGGTTACAAAACCTGCCCAATTAAAGAAACAACGACCTGTTGCACAAAACGTTCTAGCAGATGTTGCCCAGAAGAAATGAGCTGCGCTATATTTGCAGATGAAGCTGGTTATGATGCAGCAAAAGGACGTGAAGCACATGGTGGCAGATCATCAGCTGATGTTGAGTAACCTCGCCATCAGTTAAGTAATGTTCTATAAAAAGGGGAGACTTTCAGTCTCCTCTTTTTTGATCCAAGCGTTAGAGCGGTCTAACTGCGTATCTTCCTACAATGCTTCGCTTTTGTTTTCATTGAAATCTGTCAAAGATGTAAAAAATGTGGTAAAATAATGCTGTTTTGTCATGACTTTCTATTTCTGCAGTTCAAGGAAAACCCGATATGTACACGCAGCGCATGATCAGCATAATCTTTTCTCTAGCAGTTTTTTTTGGGATGTTTAATGCCCAAGCAGATGATAAACCAGTAGATTATAGTTCAGGAGCAGTCAAAATAGTCACTATTATGACTGATGCAACTACTGGCATAGCTGCGTATAATAAAGCAAATATTAAGTATGCCGAATCGCAAAATCTAGCTCATGATCTGCATGTTGGTGAATTGGCAAAATTTTTTGAATGTAAAACATTGATTGGACAATCTTTTATTGAAGAAACCCTAAAATTCCCTGTAGGGTCCCAAAATAGAGACTCTATCCTGCGTCACAGGCAGAGCGCGATTAGAACTTTGGTAGAAAACCCTGAGCTTAAAAATGAGGTTGAGCTGTTGCTCAAGCAGGCTCAGCAAGAAGAGCAGGAGGTTGTTAAGCTCTTATCAGAGTACTTCATTAACCAGTCATGTCCTGAACTACTGAATCTAGAGACAGTTAAGAAGCAAAATCCGAAGTTATACCCTTGGTTTAAAGCTCTTACTTATAGTGCAAAGGCTAAAACAGTACTATTGGCAGTCAACCTCGTGTCGTGGCCATGTACATTCGGTATGACGTGTGCAGCAGGGGCGTTGGCGGTAAAAATCGACCCTCAATTCGCCATTCATGCGGCTTATTTTGGTTTGGCAAATGCAATTACCTCATATGATCTTTACCAAAATTGCTCTACAGGAAGAGCTAAGCGACTCAAATTGCATTCGCTCAATCAATTGATTTGTATAGCAGAAAAGCTTGAAGCCATCTGTCTTGATAATGGTATCAACAATCAGTTTAATATAAGCGAAATCAATGATGTTCAAGGAATTGCGTTAATCAACGAATTGAAGCATGCACGATATCAACAGAAAAATCATGGGATATTTGCATTGCCCTTAGTGCATGCTTTTCTCTATAAACTATATGAAAACGAGAATCAGCTTGCCAGGATCTTTGCATGTATTGCAGAGATGGATGCATATAACGCGCTGGCAACAAAAATAATCGATTCAAGTAACCAAAAAAATAAGTTCTGTTTTGTGACCTTTGCGAACAGTTCAAAACCCTTAATACAGGCGAACTCTTTTTGGAATATTCTGGTCAAAGATGCTGTCTCAAACGATTTGTCTGAGAATAAGCACATAATTTTGACAGGGCCCAATGCTGGCGGTAAGACGACCGCGATAAGGGCTTTACTGCAAAACATTATATTAGGGCAAAGTTTTGGTGTAGCAGCTGCAGAATCATTTGAATTCAGTATGTTTGATGTCGTTCACTCATATTTGAACATATCTGATGACATTTTAAATGGGCTTTCATTGTTTGCCGCAGAAGTCAAAAGAGCTCAAGAAATTTTATCGAAAATTAGATCATTGGAGCACGGGAAAAAGTTCTTTTTCGCTCTTGATGAACTGTTTACTGGTACCGCAGCAGAAGATGGTGAGCTTTGTGCGTATAATTTTATAAAGAAAATAGCAGAGTTTGAGAATGTTCAATTCATATATGCGACTCACTTTAGTAAATTAAAGCAACTTGGGCAAGACAATCAATTTTGTGTAAATTATAAAGTTGATGCTCCTGCAAAAGATGTTAACGGAAAATTAAAATATCCGTTTACCTTAAGCAAGGGAGCAAGCGACTCTGTTGGTGTTGCATTATATATGGCCAAAGAGGCTGATCTTTTTGCCTAAGTAATCGAAATCATAAAAAAGAAGCGTCCGCTCTTGAATTAGTTTGGCAAGAGCGGACGCTTCTTTTTATGCCTGATATTAGACTGACCTATTTTATAAAAACACCCTTTTTTTATCTGAAAAATTGTTGTAGGCTGCGCCGTGTCTACCGTTACAACATAAGTAAGTACCTACAAAAAAGGGTGTTTTAGTATGAGCTCATATGCTGGATTTCTCGCGCGTCTATTCCTTACATCATTACATACCGGTATTAAAACGCTGCTGTTATGCCTGCTTTTCGTGCCAACGTTGCGGTGTGCTGAAATAGGCGACCCATTACTCGTGATTGTGGTTATGGTCAAGAATGAAGCGTCGGTGATGGCATCTACATTGCAACCGTTTGCCGATGCGGGGATTAACGCCTATTTCGTTTTTGATACCGGTTCTGATGACGACACGATTCCTGTTACACGCGCCTTTTTTGATCAGCATGGTATCACACAGGGCGTTATAGAACAGAAACCATTTATTAACTTTGCAGCATCACGCAACCAAGCGTTGGCACAAGCGGAACAGGCATTTCCCCATGCCGGTTTCTTTTTGATGCTTGATGCTGAATGGCATTTACATAATGTTGCCGGGCTTGTGCGGTTTTGTACTGAGCATCTGCATGACAATCAGGATGCGTACTCGGTTCTTATTTCATCATCAAGTGAGGATTTTTATACGCAACGCTTAATTCGACCACGTCGCGGTGTTCATTTTGTCGGTGTAGTACATGAATGTTTAGATCGCGTCAGTGATTCTTGTGTGCCTCGTGATGTCTTTTTTGAGTTGCATACCACACGGTATGGGTACGATAAAACCAAAGCTCGGTGGAAGCGTGATGTCGCCCTGTTGCAACAAGAGTATGATCGCAATCCGAACGATCCGCGTACGACCTTCTATTTAGCGCAAACGTATGCCTGCTTAGGTGATACGGAAAATGCACGTATCTATTATGCAAAGCGATGTGAGCTCCCTGGCTGGGATGAAGAGAATTTTATGGCTCGCTACCGACTTGGCCAGGTATACGAAGAGCAAGGTAATTGGTCGCAAGCATTGAGCTGCTACCTACAAGCCTATTCTATGCGGCCAACACGTATTGAGCCACTGGTACGTATTGGGCAGCATTATCTCGGGCAGCATAATTATGAATTGAGTTATCTCTTTTTACGTCGAACGCTCGACAAGCCTTATCCAGCACATGATTACTTATTTGTTGAAAAAGCGGTGTATACCTATGTTCGCTATGATTTGGTAGGTCAATGTGCTTGGTACACGAAGGACTATGAGGTGGGCGAAGCTGCTGTGCGTCAAGCATTGGTAGCGCAACCGAGTGCGCCACATTTATATGGAAATCTTACCTATTATGTGCACCGCTGTTTATTCTAGATGGTATATCATGAGAGTGGGTCATCCCTGCACTGCGCAGAGATGGCCCACTAAAGACTCGATTCTTTTATATAACTTTGAGTTCTCTTTTAACAGAATGTTTGGTAGGGCCCTTATCGGATGGCCAAATGTCAAAGCTAAATATCTCGGTTGGGATAGCCAGCGATGTGCACGCATTTGGAACGTCAACGATCGCCTTAATATTCCCTTCTACTGGTGCTGCGCTCAGCAGAATACATACTTGTTCACCGGTATACCCAAACTGTTTAAGATAATCAATAGCATTAAGACAAGCTCTTCTGAAGGACATGCTTGCATCCATGTAATACTGCTTATTCTGCTCATCAACTGAAAAACCCTCAAACGTTATGTAATTAGAGTATTTTTGCTGAGATTCAGCTGGTCTGTATACAGGTTGGTTTAGGTTATACAGTGTTGCTCCCTGCTTGATGACATCTACTTTGAGTTCTATCCAGCCAGCCATTTCTATCGCTCCACAGAATGATATCTCACCATCACCTTCTGAGAAATGTAAATCGCCGACCGATAGGAGTGCATCTTTGACCTGTACAGGGAAATAGATACGAGAGCCTTTAGTGAAAGAGTTGATATCGGTGTTGCCACCATTTTCTCGAGGAGGCACCGTGCGGCAGCCTTCACGCATAACACGTTCGGCTGCAGCGCCTTGAAGGCTTCCTACAGCAGCGCTCTCATGATCAGGTGGGTAAGCCAGCGGAGGAACTCGTGTTGGGTTTGTTTTTATAAGATCCAACTCTCGTTGATTCCAGCGTTTAAGCATATCAGGGGATGGAGCAACGCCGATCAAGCCTGGGTGAGGTATGCCGGTGAACTTAACCTCAGGGATATGTCTTGATGTTGCATAGATACCATCAAAATCCCAAATAGCTTTTGCTGCATGAGGAAAATGATCGGTTAAGAAGCTCCCTCCATTTTCTTTGGCAAAGAGACACGTATAACCCCATTCATTGCCAGGCAGCGGTCCAATGTCGATGATATCAACAACTAAAAGATCTCCCGGTTCAGTCTCGCGCACGGCAACAGGCCCACTTAAATAGTGCACTTGTTTGAGATCAAGGTCCTTAATGTCGGTAGCATCATCATTATTGCTTACTTGCCCACCGGTCCAATCTAAACATTCTATACGGAATGTTTCACCAGGCTCCACCATAACAACTGCGGGAATCTCGGGATGCCAACGATTATGCAGCGGGAACGGCTGTTCGGTTGCTTTTTTATTAAGATCAACTGAAATGATTGTCTTTGCCATAAAAACTTTCTCCTTTTGTGTTGTCCTTGCTTCTTGTGAGAAAGACTTACACAACTCGTTGTTTTATGTAAAGAATAGGTAAAGTCGCATTAAGGTGATGCCACCAGAAGAGAGATAGTTCAGCCTATTTCTTCATGCTGAGGCCCGCAAAAAAAGTGGCCCCTTGCAGGACCACCTTTTTATCGTTATACCATCAAGGCGTTATAGATTAACACCACGCTCGCGTAATAGACCAGTTAAGAATGCTGCATTCTTTTCGTTGCCAGGCACTGCGATTGAGTACCAACCGACAGTTTCTCGTGCCGCTTTACAGTTTTCAGCTTTATCATCAATCAGGCAGTAGGTTTTGTCTGATTGATTGTTATGGTTTTTCACAACGTTCTCGAAATACTCAGGCATCGGTTTCTTGATCTTCTTTTTCTTGTTGTCGTAAGTCACATAGGTTACGTGTGAGAAACAGTTAAAAAGCTCAGGAAATTTGCCTACCAGATATTGGTAATCTTTTTCACCCATATTGGTAGCCGCATGTTGTTTGTAACCAAGCTAGTTGAGTTCTAGTACGATCTCAGACATGCCAGGTAGCAGCTGTTTTTCTTGTCTGCTCTTTTGAATCACATTTGCAACACGATGTTCGTAAGAATTTTCTTTAGCGTTGAAGTTTTTGAAGGTTTCTTGCCATTCTTCAGAACATGCTTTTGTTTTTATCAGCTGAAAGAAAGTAAGCGGGTGACGCATAAGACAGTACAGGATTGCAGCACTGTTTTTAGCGACTAAAGGCTTGTAAGGCACTTTTTTTAGGATCGTATCGTCAAGGTCCCATTTGGGAATGAATGTTTCTGGGCTTATAGTTTCAGGTAAATATGCATCTTGCGTATGTGCCTGGCTGGCTATAAGACCTGCCAAGGCTAAGCCTATCAATAATCTCTTGGTTTCCATAATTAACCCCTTTTCTTAGGTTAGACTGAAAATATTACTGTTAGAATACTGTATATAGAATAACAGGCCTGGGTGAAGGGTGCAAAGCCCCCTATTCAATCGTGCTTTTGGGGTGGTCTAACCTGTAAAAATGGCATTATCAGGTTAAAAAGAGCAAAAAAGGCCTTTCCGTAGCCAGTACCGCTTGTGTTTTATCCCAGGCCCTTTATGCTTTTTAGAGTATGCATGGTCGCAAAAACCTCATTAAAACTAAGGATATAGGGTATGATACCTCGTCACACACTGACATTGCTGAGCATAGTTTTCTGTTTATCAGGTGTCGGTGCTCTTGTAGCCGCACCGACCGATCGTATGATGCCCATCTATAATGGTCAGTATTATTATGACAAAGCTGACATGGCCGTTCAACATATCGATTTTGCAAAGGCGGTAAAAACCCTAGGCACAAAAATAGTGTTACAGTCGCCCAAACGGTTTGCTACATGGGTTTCCTCATTGTTTCACAAAAAAGAGTCACAAGAACAGTTTGATATTGCAGCGCTCTTAAACCCAACCCAAACAGTACCATGCCGTGAATCACAAGAGCCACGGATAACGTGGATAGGGCACGCAACTTTGCTGATTCAAGTAGGTTGGTTTAATATACTGGTCGATCCGATTTTTGGTGATGTTAAAGTAGGGCGCATGACGCTCACCAAGCGTACAATGCCACCAGGGATCAAGCTTGAAGATCTACCACGTATTGATGCGATTCTTATTTCTCATAACCACAGCGATCACACCGATACGGCAAGCTTAATGGCGCTTGCCAAAGCATATGACCCAGTCGTCTATGTGCCAGAAGGTAACAAAGAGCTGATAGCGAGTATGGGGTTCTCTCGTGTGGTAGAGGCTACATGGTGGGATACAAAAATTCAAACCAAGCAGGACAAGCAGATACGGTTTACCTGCCTGCCAGCGCGCCATTGGTCGGTTCGTTTCTCTTTGCAGAGTTATCGCAAATCCCTATGGTCTGGTTGGATGATCAGCGCAGCTGATACCAACATATTTTTTGCTGGCGACACCGCGCATGGTGAGCATTTTAAACAGATTGCTGATGAGTTCCCTTCAATTGATATCGCGTTGATGCCGATCGGGCCTACACATGAGGGTGAAAATCTCCATAAGCATTGTCATGTTGATGCGCTTGAAGCGGTCGATGCAGCGCTTGATCTTAAGGCACGCTGTTTTATACCGATGCATTATGGCACCTTCTTTTTGAGTAAAGATACGCTAACGCATCCACTTAAGCGCTTGTCTGAATATTGGGCAACCAAGCAAGATCTACTTGGTGATACTAAACTACTGATTGCTCGTTGCGGGCAAGAGTACAACATGCAGCAAGAGCTCTCAAAAGAGCGTTAAATCGATTGAGTAACTATCATACGAGCACCACTACTCATCATAGTGGTGCTTTTTGCTGCGTGATTTTTTCAGTGCGCTATGCTCAGATTTTTTTTGCAAACGCGCCTCTTTTTTAGCGGCCGATACGCGGGTTGCCGTACGCTTTTTTGGTACATGCAATGCATAGGCGATATCGCGCGCTACCTGTTCGAGCGCTAACTGTTTGTTCTGCTGTTGGCTACGAGAGGAGCTGTGATGAATAATCAGATCACCTTCGGTGGTAAGCTTTGATTGTAGTTTGGCGATGACGTGCTCTTTCTGCTCTTCAGTCAGTGCGGTAGTTGTACGTACATTCCAACGTCCCGTGATGCGTGAGTTCGTTTTGTTAACATGCTGGCCTCCGGCACCACCCGACCTGCTGCTTGTTATCTCAAGCTCATGTTCGGGGATGACGATACCATTTTTTATGGGCAGATCGTGCTTCATACAGACCTCTGAATTGAACTGTTCATCGCATGGATAGCCTTAGTCTACGTTAGGTTCACCAAAAAAATCTATCGATCGTTGCAACAAGCGATCAAATTCATGCAGATTGGCGGTCAGAGAATCTTGCCCTCTGATGAAGGTGATGCCAAGGATGCCCTCATCTTTAGGCGCGTAATAGATCAACTCGTCACGTGCTCTGCCCTGCGCGTCGCGCATCGTTACTTTCACATTGATCATATAACGCAATTGGCTCATGTTAGGTTGATTTTCAAGCGCAATCAGATGTCCTTGCACAGGTACCATCCGTTTGTCGCCAGCAAGGGTGCCGGCACCGCGACCTGCGCAATTAAAAATAACCTGTTCAGGCAGCTGAGCAAAATCGGTTACCGTTTGGTGCGTTATTGGTATCTGCAGCCTTTCCAGTTCGGCATTGAGTTCTACCATCATACGCGTGACGTCGATAAAGAGTGCCATATATTCCATGACGTTGTACTGCTTACCATTGCCAAAATCGATCCTTACCGGTTTCGGCTCTGCCACGAGCCCTTGTTCTATGTATGGAGCAAAGCCAGGGTCTATATCGAGCCCGTAATAGGCTGGCAGTAGATGGGCTCCCTGCGCAATAAAGGGGTGCTCATGGCGAGCAATCTGACAATAGGTGGCATATGACTCCATGCCAAGACGCTCAAAAAGAGCACGCTCCTGCTCGTTAGAGCATTTGCGTGGGCGTGGAAAGAAAAAACCAGCAGCTTTGTAAGAGGGTATATCGGTTGTCTGTTCAGCAATAATCCGAACCGTGCGTCCTTGCCGGGCAAGCATAACTGCCGTCAGCAGCGCGTGACAGCCAGCGCCTATAACAGCAAGCGGTTGCCGAGCAAGCGCTGGTTGCATCTGACACTGTTTGGTGTAGAGACGCATCGATTCGTTGACGCAGCCAAAAAGAAATGTCCAGCCGGCGCCGCCATGCCCATAATTATTGCAGATAAGTTGTGTGCCGTGATGCGTTGTGTTGACTTGGAATATGCGTTCACGATGAGCACGAATGCAGACTATTTTGGCTCGTATATGCGCTGGGCCGATGCGTGGTGGCGTCAGATATATGGTGTGTCGTTCAGTCATAAGGGTTGAGTATTATGGTAAGTAGGGTACAATTTTATACGTTAGTTAGACTAGAGTATACCACACAATTATTACCATAAGAGCTGTGCATGCAAGAGAATACAAACCAAGGCGAGCCTATATTCGATCTGGAACTAGAAGTAACCAGACTGTTGGCAACGCCAGAGATGCAAAAAAGTTTGGCAATGCCCGGCAAAAAAGAGGCTTGGATCGGCTATCTGAATGACGCCAGCGACAAACCGTTTGATGGCGCAGATGAGAATGATCATATTGTTGCAGAAATGATCTTTGGTCTGCTTACCACCTATGCATTTTTGGTTGGTCATGAGCGCTTTGCCGATGATGTAGACGTTGCTCGTTACATGGAAATTTTTAATAAGATGTACAACGGCGAAGATGTCCGTGTTGAGATCGATGCTGCGGCAGAAAAACTACCAGAAGCATTTAAGGACACCGTCAGTGGCGCGAGTCAATTTGCACAAGACTATCTAGCAAAACGTTTGCAAGCAGCATAACGGTAGAGAATGTCTACGCATACAACGCATATTATTATTGGTAGTTCGGCGGCCGGTCTCTCGGCCGCTACCACTATATCTCGTCTTGATCCTCAGGCGCGCATTATCTGTATTTCCGATGAGCCTGAGCAGCCATATAACAAATGTTTTTTAGTTGATTATGTAGCGGCAGATCGCTCGCGCCAAGAGCTTTTTACGCTGCGTGCAGCGCTTGCCGAAAATCCCAACTTTACGTTGTTGCTGGGCAGTTCCGTTACCAACATCGATCCTACTGCCATGACGGTAACGCTTGGTGACGGGCAACGGTTATCCTATGATACCCTATTCATGGGTATGGGTGGTTCGCCCGTTATACCAGCAGTGCCTGGTGTTTCTCTATCAGGGGTGTTCACTTTTTATACGTTGTCAGATATCGATAAGATCATGGCGTATACGGCACAACGCGCTGTTTGTAAGGCGGTTGTTGTTGGTGCAGGGCTTAGTGGTTTAGAATGCGCCAACGCGTTGCATGCGCGTGGTATCGCGGTAACGATGATCGAGCGGGGTGAGCGTGTTTTGCCTCATCATACCGACCGTGGTGGTTCTGATTTTATTCAACAAGCTGCTCGTCAGTCTGGTGTTACCATTATGACCAGCGCTCAGGCGCATGAGCTTATTGGTCACAATGGCTCTATTACGGGTGTGCTCTTGGCGGATGGGACACTGGTTCCTGCAGATCTCGTTATTTTTACCGTGGGGATGCGCCCTCATACAGCCCTTGCGCAGCAGGCGAGCATTGCTCTGCATGGATCTCATGTTAAGGTTGATAACCGATTACAAACGAATATGCCAACTATTTTTGCAGGTGGTGATCTGGTTGCTGCTCCATGCAGTGTGACGGGTACCTTGGTGCCAAGCACGACCTGGCCCGATGCGGTATTACAAGGGAGCGTAGCAGCCTATGGCATGGTTGGCCAAACGCGCCTGTACCCCGGTGTTGTTGGTAACACAGCCTCACATTTCTTTGGCTTTACTATTGCTGCATGCGGTCGCCTACAGGCATCTGCCGAGCGCCAATCGGTGGTAGTTGCTGCTGAGAAGACTTATAGTGTGTTTGAGCTCGAGCAGGGCGTATTAAAAGCCTATTGCCTTATTGGCGCCTCTCCTGCCGCTGCCATGACCTGTCGGCGTGCATTACTCACGAAACAATCAATCTCTGAGCACGAGCTGCGCAGCTTATAATCCCCGTACCGTATATGCCTTTCTGAGCGCACTTTTCCGCTATGTTTTTTGTTTTTTTACGTTACTATAAGTAATAGAGCTAAACAATTGTGCTTATATATAAGGATATTTTATGCGTTATGCCTATGTATTATTCGCGTTGCTTGTCGCTGTCGATTCTGTAAGTCACTGCTCGGACAATAACAATGCAGGTAGAGATCTGCAGGCGGCTGTCGGTCTCGGTTGGGGGCTTGTAGCAGCTGGTGTTTCTACAGTGTTTGTGTGCAATATGTATATCAGTCAAAAAATGCACAGACTGGTAGGTTCGAATGAACAGATAAGCAATGGTAAGAGTCTCGTTCAAGAGAATCACAACAGAGCTCTTCTTGAAAAATATGAACGTTCCGCTTTGGAAGAGGCTGCTGTGATAGAGTCTACAGGTGTTTCGAAAGACGTAGTGGGTGTGATCCTGTCGTTTAACAGGCAGCCAGGGTGGCAGTTGTATAATCAGCTTTATAGCAATAAATTGTTTTTAGGGAGAGATAGCGAAGCAACAGGCCATCTTGTCCCGGGGATTGCTGGTGCTGATCTAAAAAGTCCTTTTGTGCCATATTTTCGACGCCTAGAAGCTGAAGATATTAAAGCCCTCAAAGCACAAACAGCTTCAGCTCAGGCGTTGATCGAATCCTTGTCTAGAACTCATACTAACCAAAACGCTGAAATAGAACGTTGTAAAGAAAAAATTGAGCTGAACACTGGGGCGCTTCAGGGGGCTTGCCTCGGTATATTTGGAGCGACAACTATAATAGCAGGG
Source organism: uncultured Pseudomonadota bacterium (assembly GCA_964533545.1). GTDB lineage: Bacteria > Babelota > Babeliae > Babelales > Vermiphilaceae > JAFEAZ01. The sequence goes on from CAZHJT010000008.1 coordinate 24,650, forward strand.
TTGGGCATCTACGGCGGTAGCGCGCATCGTTCATAGATGAAGCGTGCTCGGGTGGATTGCGGAAAAAACAGGAGTTTTGCCCTTTTTTGCCAAAGCAGTATCCTTATTGTTGCTACGATTGTGCGTATGAATGCAGTCATTAAAATTTTTTAAGAAGGTGCAGTATGGCAATGGTAACGATAAAGCTGCTTGCTCAAGCAGGCAAAAAACGTCTTTCTTATATTCCAACGCTCTGCACGCTGGTCAATGCTCTGTTCGGTTTTTTGGCCGTGATTAAGGCACTTGAGGGTGATTTCTTAAGTGCAGCCTATTGCATAGTATCTGCTGCAATTATGGATATGATAGATGGGCGAGTGGCGCGCTTTTTTGGTCTGACCAGTGCCTTTGGCATGGAGCTTGACTCATTGTGCGATGCCGTCTCATTCTGTTTTGTTCCTGCTATTGTTATGTACTGTTGGTGCTTGCACACGCAAGGCTTGTTGGGCATCATCGTCTTGGCACTCTATTTATGGTGTGGCCTTTTTCGTCTTGCGCGCTTTAATCTGAGTGCGGCAGTCGATACACGTTATTTTACGGGGCTGCCTACTACCTTTTCTGCGCTTTGTGTGGCAAGTTTATTGGTCTATAGGCCTTCACTTGATGCAGGCTCTGCGCATGCAGCGTGGCACTGTTGGGCAAGCATGGTGGTAATCAGTCTGCTTGCGGTATTAATGGTCTCGCGCGTGCGCTTTCCCGCTTGTAAGCATATGCAGGGCAGATTATTTCGTAAGCTCATGCTCGGTGGCCTTTGTGTGTTGGTGTTTCTTGCGCTCTATAAAGTAGGACTGATAGTGGTGCTGCCCGCTGCCTACATTCTTCTCAGTAGTGCGGTCGATATATATTACCGTGTGCGCCGTGCTTATCGTGCGTAAGCATTGTCCCATGCACTTGCCAATGAGAGAAGCTTAAAGGTTGGAAAGCGATCTTTCACAACACCAGCTTTGTCGATTCTTTCGAGTGGTATTTTTTTTTCATACGCGTTAAGCAGCGCTTGATACGTAGGGATATCTTTAAACACGTCGCCCAACGCTATTTCTTGTAGTTTGCCATAGCCATGGTCATGAGAGCGTGCTTCAAAGAGCCTGTTTTTCGCCAGATCGGCAACGATCATAACATGGCCTGGAACCCAGATGATATCTCCTTGAGCAAGTGGCCGTGTGGGTCCCACCGGTTTTAAATAACAGGTTGCGGTATAACTGTTTTTGAAAAAATAAGGGATACCAGCTATCTGTGCTGCTCTCATGATGAGACCAGAACAATCGCACCCCGTTTGTGTACCCTGTCGATTGCGTGCAGCTTCATACCAGGTAGCTCTCTTTTTTTTGCTGCAGTGTTTGACGCTGCCTTTGGTGGGATTACCAATACTGGTACCTCCCCACACATAGGGGATGTGGCCAGTTGATGATGCGTTTCTAATCCATGAACGAATAAGCTGTATAAAAGTATCAATCTGTTGTTCTGGCGTATCTACCGTTGTGGCAGGAGATACACATAGATTTGCTGGCAGGTGCGTATACCCGATCCGTTTTGTTGCTGGGTCAAGCAGGTAGACCTTAATCGTGTCGTGAGTTTTGCTATCCCCCTGCGCGCGTACAAATTGTGTACCAGCGCTAAACTGTATACCATGCAGACGATCGTGGTAAGGGTGTGCCAAGGTGTCAATCTGTTGCTCTTGGTGTCGCTTAGTTTGCCACGTGTGATAGTGGTCTTGTAGCGGTAGTTTTTGTAGGTCGTCTTGAATCGCATCTGCTGGCAGTAAATAGGCTTGCGCAGTCCAGAAGGTTGATTGTCTTTTGTTACTGCCATGCGTTTTATAAAAGAGTGTTGGTACTTCTACATGGGCTTGCTTGTTGCGTATTTCAAGAACCCGTACACGATCATGATATAGGAGTTGATGAAGCCGTCGGCAGCGTGTCTTGTCCCCAGACAGGGGAATGTTGGTGTAACTCGTTGGTGATGCCAAGGGCTCGCCGACAAGATCGGCAACGGGTACCATCACATACGCATCATAGGCGATGGTATGGGATAACCAGAGTACGAGAGCATACAGATAGTGCATGTAGCGTTGCATAATTTCCTCATCTTTTTAGATATCAGTCTGCACCAAAATAGGTAGGTAAGGGAAGATATTAGATCAGAACGATCAAACAATACTCGTTCGACCGCCTCTTTTTAATATTCATACTGAAACTATTGATGGCATGAATTGAAAAGATGTACCATAGTAGAAATAAAACATCGGTCTTATGCGCGCAGCGCTCTTGCCAAACCGACAAAGAGATTCATGCTATTATTCGTATCGTGAGTAGTTGTATGAGGCAAGAGATTCAGTATGACAAGGATGTATATGGTACAGTATCGTTGCTATCTCATTGCAGTGTGCTTACAACTCCTGCATCTACCACTCACCACACGGTGTGCTCTACCAAATGAGTGGACATGGCTTTATCACAAACTTTTTACCGCTCACGAGCATGAACAACAGGTGAAAAAACAGGAAGTAGCGCTGACTAAAATTAATACACCACTATTCTCGCAGCTTGTGTTGAGTTGGAATGCCTACCGTCCCAAAGCTGGCCATTTTACCTTTTGGGCTCAGGTGCGTGATGCTACCAATGGTAGTTGGGGCAAGTGGCATCGTATGATCGAGTGGGGAGACCAAATACAACGCTCCTATGTCAGCAAACCGGGTGGATTAAGTGAATATCTTCATGTGAGACTTGAAGTTCCTAAGACAAAAGCTGATGGATTTCGTATTAAAGTGGTGGCAACGGCAGGGGTTGCGCTTTCGAATCTGCATTCGTTGTCGGTCTGCTTGTCAGACTTTGCTCGGTTTATACCAGAAGTTGTCACCGATGCGCACGCACAACTGCCATCGTTGCATATAACGGGTGTGCCAAAACAATCTCAATTCATGCTTGATCACCATCGCAAAGAGGGGCTTTGTTCGCCGACCAGCTGTAGCATGCTTGTCGGATTTTTAACCAACAGGTTGATTGAACCGACTGATTTTGCGCGTATGTCCTTCGATGCGGGGCTTGATGCGTATGGCAGTTGGCCCTTTAATATGGCTCATGCTTTTGAGCGCAGCGAAGGCACTATCCATTTTGCCACGGCGCGAGCGCCATCATTTAAGGATCTGTATCATAAGCTCGCGCAGGGAATCCCGGTAGCCGTCAGCGTCAGAGGACCTCTTGAAGGAGCGGCCTCAGGCTACCTTGCTGGGCACCTGCTCGTGGTTGTTGGCTGGGATCGCGCTCGCCAATCGGTTATTTGTCATGATCCAGCCTTTGCGCATGACCATGCTGTTGAGAAGCGGTACTCATTGCCCAACTTTTTGAAGGCGTGGGAGCGTTCGCACAGACTCATGTATCTTGCCGAACCAACATGTCACCTGCAATGACATGCACAGCGTAATGGGCTCACAGAATGATTCATTGAATTTTTCATTTGTATTTTGGTATCATCAATTTGCTTTCGGCAAGTATCTATTTGTAAAAGGAGGGTTCATGAAGAGTGTCCTCGTAATCGGTGTAGTTGTGTCATGGTTTTGTTTGGTATCGGCTAAGCCAGAGCCGGTTTCAGAGCTTAATCAGGTTTTTTATCATGCTGCCGGTCCTGCGAGTGTCGAGCTTGGAAAAGTAGTATTTTATTTTGCAAAAGAGGTGCCGCTTGAAAAGCCGATCATTACGCAGAGCATAGAGCATGGCATTAAACGGGTAGAATTCAGATTTAATGCTGCGCATGCCAGTCGGGCTACGTTGGCCGCAGCACGCGAACTTTTTGCCAAAGTTGATAAAACTATCTGCACTATCGACCTGCAGGCAAAAAAAGGTAATCGGCCATCAGTTGTTTTGCGCATTGCTTACAATCCTGAGATGGTCGGTTTTGAATCTGATCTTTTTGATGCTATCAAGCATGAAAAAGGGTTCATGTGTACCTTGTTGAATAAGCCCTTATTGCAAAGACTTTCTGGTACCATGCCGATTCTAAAAACGGTTTCCACCTCTACAAGGGTTGGCATCGTTATCGACATTGGCCATGGAGGGCAAGATTATGGCGCGTTGAGCTTGCAATCTATACCAGAGAAGGATATTACGCTCGGTATTGGCATGAAGCTGTCAGCATTGTTACGCTCTGCTGGTTTTGACGTAACCTGTACGCGTTCAGATGATAGCTTTGTACCATTAGATGTGCGGACTACGTTGTGCAATCGGTGTGACAAGGCTGATATCGTTGTTTCTATACACGCAAATAGCGGGCAATCCAGTGCGTCGGGTATTGAGACATTCTGTTATAAACCGATCCATAAAAATAGCGCCTCCGATCTTTCATGCACTGCTCAAAAGGCCTATAATTCAGCGCTTATCTCACGATGCAATCAGAGTTTATCCCTTGCTCAGTCGATACAAGGGTCACTTGTAGAGCAAGCAAAAAAAAAACAACGTACTGTTGTTAGTCGTGGCGTGAAACAGGCTGCCGCGCAACTGTTATTAGGTGCAACTAAGCCTGTCGTGCTTGCAGAGGTTGGGTTCGTAACGAATCCGATCGAGTCAGCGCTCTTGTCGTCAGATGAGTATCAACAGACCATTGCTCGTGGGTTGCTCAATGGTATCTGTGCCTATTTTACAGCGTCGGCACAGGCATAACGAGCCTCGCTATTCTGCTTATTGCCACAAATTTTTTTCTTCTGGTTGCGGATGATCATCGATTACTATACAGTAATTAGAGCTCTTTTAAGAACGGAGATCTTTGGCACAAGAGATCCATTGAACTCGTACCGTACTCTATACACTCTCGTTGATGATCATAAGAGCAAACATGCTGGCAAGAATTTGGGAAGAATTTCTCACGATTGCGCGAGAAGAGGCTGGCAGCCGTGTTGTCGAAACATGGTTTAAAGCCGTCACGTTGCAGCGATGGGATGCATTAAACAAAGTAGTCTATTTGCAGGCGCCTAATCACTTTGTATGTGATTGGGTACAGACCTCCTATGGTTTATTGCTCCAAGAGCATCTTGGTAGATTGTTTAATGTGGTGAAACCTAAAATCGTCATAACAACAGAGACGCAAAAGCAGACGGAGCAGCTAGATAGGGCTCATGCTGCGGTACTTCCTGCCGAATCATTGTCGGGAGCTCTTGAGCCAGCTCATGCCAATAAACTTTCAATGAATCGTTCGCCTGGGTTTGGTAATAAAAACTACTCATTTTCTAGCTTTGTTGTCGGGCCGAGCAATGCGCTTGCCTATGCTGCAGCCCAGGCCGTAGCGCAAAATCCCGGTACGGTCTACAACCCTTTGTTTTTATTCGGCGGCTCTGGCCTTGGTAAAACACATCTATTACATGCCATTGGACAAGAGATAAAAACGAATAATCCTAAGGCGATTATCTTATATCAACCGATCGATCGTTTTGTAACTGAGTTTATTAGTGCAATTCGTTTTGATCGTGTGCACAAATTTAGAGAAAAGTATAAAGCGGTTGATGTCTTATTGGTGGATGATATTCAGTTCATTTCCAATAAAGAACAAACACAAGAGGCTTTTTTTCATATATTTAATGCGCTGTATGAAACGAAAAAACAGATCGTTTTTTCAAGTGATACGGTTCCCGCCAATATTGAAGGGCTTGCCGAACGCTTGCGCTCACGCTTGGCATGGGGGCTTGTTGCCGATATCTATGCACCATCACTCGAGACTAAGATAGCAATCATCAAGAAAAAGGCTGACTATACGGGGCAAGAGGTGCCTGATGATGTTGCCAGCTTTATTGCGTCCTATGTGGTGTCGAATGTGCGTGAGTTAGAAGGTGCTCTTATTCGCGTCATGGCATTCGCCTCGCTCACCAATCAACCAGTCACGATTGATCTTGCCAAAAAAGTGTTAATGCGCTGTGGTGAAAGCCATAGCCATCTGGTCGATTTCGATTCGGTCATTCGTTGCTTGAGTAAACATTATCCCTATTCGTTAGAAGAGCTTCGTTCAAAAGGGCGTGGCAAAGATCTTGCCTCCGTTCGGCAGATCGCTATGTTCTTGATGAAGAAAGTAACGGGCAAATCGTTGCGTGATGTCGGCCACTTTTTAGGCGGCCGCGATCATTCGACCGTTATGCATGCCGTCGGTTGCATCGAGCGCCGCGCGCTGGCTGATCATGCGTTTGGCGAGCTTTTGCGTCGTATTGAGCAAGAAGTTACCCGCTCCTAATCTTTATTGTTCCATCTTTTTCCAAAACTATTCAAAAAAATCACCCTCTGTTGGTAGCTTATTGTTGCTATATCTGATGTTTCTCTTTTCTTATAAAAAAGGATGCGGACCTATGAGCATAAAGCAGCGTGGAATAGATCTATTGTCGGTGCTTGTTTTTTGCAGCTGGACCCCGTTAACGGCTAGCAACTGTGCAAGCGGTAGTGATGATTATGGAGTGACAATAATATTATCACACGACGTACCGGGAAATATTTGGTATGGATTTTATGCAGCCAGCGGCAGTAAACGACTGATCGAACCTACTAAACAGTACACGAGTAGTACCAATAGTCGCCCAACAGATTTTACGGTTGATCGTAACGAGTTTCCCGCTTTACAAAACAAGCAAAAAGCAATGTTCTTTGTTGCAGAAAATGAAGAAGCGTTAAAGGCTGTATTGAAAGGGTCGGCAACGGCAGGGCAGAAAAAGTTGGTAGCATCAAAGAGAATAACGTCAAGAACCGGTGGATGTTGTACCGGTGGGCTTCAGTTCATAGTCAAAAAAAATAAGGGAAAATTAGGGATTGAACCTAAGGATACGCGCAGCTGTACGTATCCCGCGTTGCAGCAGAAGCAAGGGAGTAAAGGCCTGTTTACACGAATTAGAGAGCAAGGTAAAAAGATTTTTAGTAGAAGCACAAAAAATACGGAGCCTGCTGCTGTGGAAAATCCTTCACAAGAGCCGCTCTATCCTGCAGCAAGTGAATGGGATACAGTGCCTGTAGTAAATCCATAAATAAGAATCTTAAAAAAAAGGAGCGTTGATATGAACTATCGTTACTGGCATACAGGCGTCATCATGTGCACTATGTTTGCATCGATGGCAGCTAGTCATCGGGACGCACAACCGGTTCCATTACCCGGTCTGGCAGGCAAGTCGTCAGCAGCTATTACACAAGAAAAGTTTAAAGTTGTAGTGCAAAAAGGGTCAGGCTCGTTAGGTAAGGATTTTGATTTTTATTATCTATTTTGTAAGGTCAATCCTGTAGTAGAGGGCGGCATCGAACCTAATCTTGCGGTCCGTGAAAAAAAGATGTCAGCCAAAACAATAACACCTAAACGATTTAATGGTGGCTTCTCAAAACTACTAGAGAAAGCGAGTGTTCTATCCTCATTGACCGGCAGCAGTACCGCAGAGCCCATCAACGAGACAGAATCCATACGCTTTTTTGTTTCCAAAGATTGGCGTGCGCTTGAGGCAAAGCGTAAAAATAAAGCTAGTCCTCAACAAAACGAAGCAATTTTTGTAGTAGAACCGCCGGTCAAGCGCTATAGACCTGACCTTTGTTCAACGGTGGGTGCTGGTTTTGTAGGCTCAGTTGTAGGACAAGTTGTTTTTACGGTAGACCAAGACGCTACAACGAGTTTAGGCTTAAAGGCTACGATGAAAGATGAGCGTATATGTAAGCCATCCAAATCAAAAGTCTCAACTGCTAAAAAACCTACCAAGAGCGCCTCTGAACGATTAAAGTCAGCAAAAAATAAAGCAACAGAGTCGGCAAAAAAAGCATGGAGCTCGACCAAGAACGCAGCATCAAAGGCTAAACAAAAGGTGAGTAGCGCGGCAAGCAGTGCAAAAGCATCCTTCACTAAGCGGTTCGGTTCAGGCAGCACGTCAAAATAATAACGATCATTGTTTGGTCAAGAGGGGGAGCAGCTTTACTGCTCCCTCGGTAAAGCGAGTTCAGATTTTTTACGATGCGCCTTTTTTGCAGTCTCTTTTGAGCAGAAAAAGAGGTTTTCAGCACATTTATACATAAGCTTCATGTACCAATCAAAATAGCTCGATATAAACTTTTTCTCTTTAAAGCCAACAAGACTGGGGAAATGCTCAGTATCAATGAGAGCAATTTTTCCGGTGCCCTCTTCGATCATAAAATTATCGATGTGCGGATCAACATACAGATCAAGATAGTTGCACAGCTTGAGCGCTTTTTTGCGGTGTTTAGCATTTTTGATAGAAAAAGTTTGATTGCTGGTAATGGCATCGGCAACAATAACATAGGTGCCCGGAATGACGGTATGAATCGTACCCGATTCGTCTATATTTTCCCCCTCAATTTCGATCCAGTTTGGATTTTCTGGGAGCCAGAACCATTTGCGCGGGGTTTTAATCAACGACGCCCAATTTTGATTTTCTTCTAACTTCTTATTGATGTGATTGAGGTTTTTTATGCGGGTGAAACCGAGTAGGTGTCTATTGATCCCGCCACCCATATAAAAGAAGAAGATAGGCTCAAATCCCTTAGAGTCAGGGTGGACAAAGCTATGGGGGGTTTCAATAAACAGTTTTACGACAAAAGGGAACTTCTTAAAGCGGACAACTAAGAAGCCGTACGCCTGTTTGCGGTTGAAATTTTTGTCCTGTAAGGTAATAAAGTGAGTATACCGTTTTTTATGTTTGCGTACTTCGGCGATCAGCTGCTCGATCTGCTCTTTTAAGATCTTGGTAGAGACCGTTTGGTGCGGGTCAGACCGGAAACTTATTGAGCCTTCAGGGAGCTGGCTTTTCATAAAATGTGCAGGATCATAGGTAGAAAAGAGGGCGTCTTTTTCAAGGTGGGTGCTGCGCAGCTCTTCATACTGAGTGTCACCGAGCCAACGCACTTGTATTGCAGGCAGACCATAGTCGATCGGGCGATGGATACTTCTGCCAAGGAGTGGCAGACATGAAACTAGGCTCATGCCGCCTAGACATAAGGATATATACCAGTTTTTTTGCATGTTCAAACGAGACTCTTTTTTTTGGTTAAAGATTAACAAAAAGTTATATAAGTATAGCAGGTTGGCTATAAAAGGGTATTTTTAATCAACCATAGCCCATTACCACATGGTAACTAAACCAGCATAAGGCTATCGAATGACCCTTGTCGATACTTTTAGGGGGGCGGTTGATTTTTATTTTTTTTTCCTGCTAGTATGATCATAAATGTCCTTGGTATAGGAATCATAAAAAATGCCATCAATTAAAAAAGGGGTATGGTATGGAGCGAGAGGAATTGCTTGATAAGCAAAATAAGATGTTAATCTGCTTAACGAATCTTCCCAAAAAAATATTATCACTGCATGGAGCAGAGAACGTTACGGAATTTGTTCTGCATGATTTATGCAATGAGTGTTGCTTTAACCTGTCACGGGCTGCCTATTTTGTTGATAACCCTGATTTCAACTGCACCAAAGGTGTTGCCGGCTTTTCTCGTGATGAGATACGCGACAAGTGCTCTGGCATTTGGGACAACCCAGAAGCCTTTAGCAAATGCATGCAAGGCTCTTCGTTCAATCAAAAGGTACGCAGCATTAATGAAGTATCACTGAAAGCGGCAGGCTATGATCATGATGCGTTGGCAAAAAAATTGGCGCAAGATCTTGGTTTTCAGCATTATACCTACTGTTCATGGGGCATGAAGCATGACAATAATGGTTTTGTCATCTTTGAAAAAGCGCACCCTGAAGACACCTTTGCTGATGATCATGTGTTGAGTGGGGTGACACTCTTAAGCTTCTGCCCTATTTTTTAGTCTACAAAGGGTTGCAAGCCGGGTACTGGCTGATTGGTAAGGAGTGCTAGGAGAGAGCCGCCTCCGGTAGACATATGGCCAATGGTGGTCTGTAGACCAAGAAGTTCGACAGCCGCGACCGAATCGCCACCACCAACAACACGTACTGCCGTTTTGTTGTGAGCTACTGCTGTAAACAGTGCGTCGCTACTCGACAGTGTTTCTGGGCGGTTCACATCTCCCATAAGTCCATTGATTAATATACTGCCAGCAGATGCCAGTACTGCCGTGTAGTGACGTATCGTATCAGGACCGATCGTAATGCCCACCATGCCCGGTTCTAGCTGTTCGGCTTGCACCGGGACTGGTTCAAGCGGACCAGTAAAACTGCCATATGCTACATAATAATCGGACGGAAACAGCAGTTGGATGTTTCTGCTGCGTGCCTTTTCGAGCAGCGCTACACAGAGCGCTTGTGATGCAGGATCAACTAATGAGCTACCGGTCGGCAACCCCAATGCCTGTGCGAATGAAAAAACGATGGCGGGGCCGAGCAGAACTACATCGACCGTATCAAGTAGCTGTTCCAATAAGGGAATTTTGTCCGCTATTTTGCCGCCGCCCAACAGCAACACAAAAGGGCGTTTCGGTTGGTGCATCAGGCTATATAATTCTGTGAGTTCTTTGCCCACGAGCAGCCCTATGCAACGATGATCGGCTGCAAAAAGATAGGGCACCTGTGCAATGGAACTATCGTTGCGGTGCAGCGTGGCAAAAGAATCGCAGACATAATAATCACCTAAGTCTGCCAACTGGCGCGCAAAAAGAGGATCACGCTTCTTTTCGCCAGGGAAAAAACGAAGATTGTCTAGCATAATGATCTGCTGTTTGTTTTCCTTGCTTGCAGTGAGAGCAGCCTCAAGATCTGCGGCAAATGTAACGGTATACCCATGCTGAGCAAACCAAGGAATCAGTTGCGCGGTCGACAGCAGCGGATCAGGACCAGTTGGTCTTCCGATATGGGTTGCGATAATAATGGTAGCCTGCTCTTTGAGCAGCAGATCGAGCGTGGGCAGCAGTGCCTTTAGGCGATAATCACTTTGTATAATGCCGTTGGTAATAGGTACGTTAAGATCGGCACGTAAAAAAACGCGTTGGTGAGCAAGTCTTTGGTTTTGTATGAGCGATTCCAGTGATCGGTAAGCTGATGGAATGAGCATAGTTTCGTGCCTGCCTGCGAGTGTAAAAAAGGGTTATTCTGCACGTCAGGGTGAGTATAGCCAGTTTCTGGTATCATGCAAGACTGCACAGGACTTACTGTTGCTGTATCTCAAAAATCGGCTCAGCACCCGGTGTTTCAGTAAACTTGATAGTAAGCTCTATTTTCTGAGCATTACTCGCGTTGCTCGACCAATTTTTAGCACTCGAAAGTCTGTTCGTTTTGGTCGTTATAAATTCGGCAGGTGCAGTAGCTTGTGGTGCGCCCGAGAGAGTCGTTACGGTCGTTTTGGTAATAACCGTTCTGAACAGTGAGCCGCTGACGGTATACGTATCAGTTTTGTTGAGCGCTTGATCGAATAGGGTAACGGTCTGCCCAGGAGCCACATCTTTTTGGACAATCTGATTGCTCGGTGTGATATGCAGCGTTATCGTTGCTGGGTATTGCGTAGGGTTTTTTATTGTTATGCCCTGTTGGCTTGGTTGGCCTGTTGCGGCTGATGGGGCTGGCGCATTGGTGGTGGCACTAGGCGCGCCACTTGGAGCTCCTGCAGCAGTTGCTATAGGCGCGGTGACCGTTGATGGTATTCCGGTAGGAATGGCTGTTGCAACGGTTTGCACCGGGGAAACGGCTGGCGGCACTGTTGGCGTTTGGCCAGATGTTGTTGCAGGTGATGTAGTCGACGATGGTTGGTTTGTTCCGCTGGCTGCAGTAGCCGCTGGAGCAGCAGATGTCACTGTTGCTATAGGCGTTGCTTGCGTTGCTGTGCTTGGCGCCGTGGTTGGTGTGTTTTTGCTTGCTTGTGTTGCTGCCGATGAGATCTGTGCCAATTGCGTTAGTAGTCCAGGGGTTGGTGTCGTCGGTGCCTGTTCAGCATCGAGCTGTTGCGCAAAGATGCATACCAGGATACTTAAAAGGCTACCACACAAGATCTGTTCTATGCGTTTCATACAGGTTCTCACACAAGTTATTGCAAAGATTTACTTTGGACATACCACCGATGACATACTTCAGCGTACCAAGTCGCCCATGCAAAAAGCAACAAAAAAGGGTATCCGCACCATGCAGAGCATATGTCCGATAATTGCCCTGTTATGGTGAGACTTGTGCCGTCAGACAAAAGATAAACCGTTTGTTGAGAGTATGCGTGTATTGTGAAGGTCTGTACGCGCTTTTTTGATAGTTTCGATCTCTTTTAAAGAGCTCTATATTACTTGCCTTTTAGCCAATGGGCTAGATACAGCATGCCGATTGTCAGCAAAGCATTGATGGCGATCGCCATGAGATTAATCGATGCTGTAAAACTGTACGAGAATACCTGAATGGGTAGTGTGTGGGACATCTGTATAAAAATATGGCTGAAGGTGTGACTTGCTAAAGCACCAGCTGAAAATATAGCCAGATCTCTTTTGCTATACATAGTGTACTCCTTGCACATAATAAGAGGGATTTTTTTGTACGTTTATATATAAAAAAACTGCTTCTTGCAAGCATGCTGCTAGTCTTTGCTGTATACCGGAAGCAACAGTGTAAAAAAGGGGAGAAGTGTTGAGTAAAGTATTTTTCTTAAAAGGGAGAAGAAGTGAACGCTGCAGGGCTTTTTTTGGATTTTTTTGTGTCGTTACAAAAAGCAACGAGCGAGGAGCAAACCCCACTCGTTGTTCTCATAAGCGTTATTATGAAATTGGTTTTACTTTTTTAATAATGATGCGATCAAAGCCCTTAGCATCGTCTTGGTAAATAGAGTTTCGTTGAGCTTCGGTAACGCCTTTCGCTTTTGAAAGCTGTTCATGTGTGACGATAGCGCCTGTCAGGTTAGCATTCGTTAAATTTGCATCCGTTAAATCAGCATACTCTAAATCAGCATCCGTTAAATTTGCATCCGTTAAATTTGTGGACTTAAGTTTTACTTTTGGGAGCTTAGCATTCGTTAAATTTGCCCTCTCTAAATTTGCATACGTTAAGTAAGTGACACTTCCATCACGCTGAGAAAAATCAGCATTCATTAAATTGGCACCAGGCAATTGAATGTAATCTAAATTTGTGTAACCATTAATAACTAATCCTGGCAATTTGGCGTTTTTCATTTTGATAGGTACCATTTTTGCCGCAGTATGGTCGCAAGCCCCATAATTATTATCACACGCATAAGAAAATGCTTGGTTTTTAAGAGAATCATTGGCATCAGGGAACTTTTTGAATAAATAATGTGCGTAACCATAAAGATAATATTTCCTGAGGCTATCGCGTTGCTTAAGCAGCTTTGACATAGCGTTTCTTGCTGATAAGTATTGCTGTGATTTAGATTCGGGTAGAAGAGCGTCCTCTTGGTTTAGCTCTTTAAGGTATTCCGAAACCGTCAATACTGATAAACGCGCAGTACAAAGCACTAGTGGGTTGGCATCGAGTAGGCTTCGGACCGGTATTTCTTCCCAGGCAGCGCGTCCGGAAGAACTGAAGCGTCCTAGGCTTGGTATTCTTACTTTTGATGCAGCACTGAATAATGCTCTTGTGAAGTTTCCGTTTAAGTTAGGATCGGCTAAAGTCATTACTCTTAGTGCATATTCTTCGCTGCTGTTCGGGCATGTCAGTGGTTTTGTTGAGGCTTGCGGCATAGAGACTGATACAGCGGTAGCAGTCTGTTGGTTCGTAATGGCTTGCGGTAGTGGCTTTGATGCTCTAACTTGATCTAAAATATGAGATGCAGATCTGTTTTGATCCGAGTTGAGTGGTGTTGGTATGTTCTTTGGATTCCGGTAATACTGCCATACGATAGTTTGGCTTCGCGTAGTGCCTTGCGGTAGTGACTTTGGCTGAAAGGCTAGAGGTTTCTGTATAGGAAGTGATACAGGTCCCCTGTCTCCAGAGACAACAAAGGCTGAGCTCATGAGGCATAGGCTCAGAAGAACGGCACTATTTTTTAAGTCTATATTCATAGGTAAACCTTAGTGGATTGCTAGAAAGCTAAATTTTTACGTATATAAATACAGTATACGCGACTAATAGGATATTTGTAAGTGGGTGCGCTGGGCGGGCGGCTCAGGGCAGTTTTTTCTAAAAAAGAGGATATTAAGCCTGGTCAATCAGCTCGGCGACACGGATCATATCATCACACTCAAGACCGTCTTGCTCGTTCCACACAGCGGCCAGCACTGCCTGGACATAACTCCATGCCTTGATCCGCTGGCGGTCGAGCTGCATAAGCTGAGTGCACTGGTTGATACGGTTGCGGATAAGTTCTGGTGCGTGTTCATGCTCAACAAGTAGTTGGGTTGGGTTACGGATAAAGGTGCCCACTTCGTAGGCCGGTTCGCCAATAACCCCTTTTGGGTCGATGGCGCGCCAGGTTGCACCGTCCGACAGTATATTGCCTTGGTGTAAGTCGCCGTGCAGCAGTACAGGCGCCTGTTGCGTAGCCAGCAGCTGTTTGGCAAGGGTACGCGCTTTCCGTAGATGGGCAAGCGGTATGGTGTGAGCCGCTGGGTCTAGATGCTCAAGGAGGCTGAGCCAGTCCTCAATGCGAGGCAGCTGTGACCATGCGCCGCCCTTGGGCAGCGGTACTGCATGCAGCTGCTGCATAATGCGTACTGCCTGCTCGATGGCCAGCTCTTCTTGATGCGGAAAGTATGCCGAAAGTGGGCGAGCGGGAAGTAACTGCTCAAGCAGCAACGCTTGTTGATCTGTATCATGGGCAAGAAGCCGTACACAACCGTTACCGTTATACAGCTCAAGAGCGATCTGCTCGTGCTGCAGCGTTGTGGCATCGTAGCTGAGCTTAATAACGACGGGCGCGTTGTCGATCGAGCGGCGCGCCATCAGGATGTAATTAAATGACAGATGTGGGCTGACGACAAGCTCGGTCAAACCCCATTGTTTGGCGCATATCGCTATGCGATCGGGCAGGCTGGCGAGCCACCGTTTGCCATCGTCGCCGTAGAGTTGGGTAATGGTGTGATAAAATTCAGGATCAAGCTCGCCCGCGTGCATGAAAATCCTTAATGCCCGACATGCTTTTTACCAGGCTTCCAGGAGCGCAAAATCTCTTCAAACAGTACCTGCTGAGGGTTTGCCGATGGTTGGCTCTGCAGCTTAGTTGTAGTCTTTTCAATGCTGCCACGCAGTGTCTCTATATCACAGGCGGTCGAATCGATCTGGTCAATAGTTGATAAAAGATTCTGTTCAGCGGCACATTTGATTGTATCTTTGCTCAACGCAGTTGAAAGCAAGGTTTCCAGGAGGCCAAAAAATTCAACAATGTTGTAACGGGCCTGGTCGGCCATGCCCTCGTTGTCCTGTTCAAGTTCATCCGAGCGGCGTAATTTCTGCTTAAGCCCAGAGCCCAAAGCCTTATCAACTATTTTTTGTAATTTATCAGCATCATGCTCTATAAGCCATGCAAGGAGCGTTAATAGTTCAAATGAAAGCACGAATTGGCTTGAGTTGTCACCGCCATTGCTTGAGAATGAATCCATGCTTTGTACCTCTTTGTAATGTTGTGCTCAACGTATATGAACAGCTCATCTGCCAATAGATTCTAAAAAACATTCACGTATTTGAAAGTATACGCTTGTTTTATTGAAAATCATCATATTCAATGGCCCAATTCTCTTCTGGTTGCTCCTGATCCTTGTCTGGAGCCTGCGGCGCAGAGGCTTGCGTCTGCTTGGCATCAGTTTTTAATGATTTTTTCAGGCGCGACAGCCGTTTAACACTTTCTTGAGACAGCTGTTTTGCCTGCTCAGTTTCTCGGTCAAGCTCAGCCGTTGTCTGATCAAACATTTTATTCATATCTTTTTGCATCTTGGCAATCTGTTGCTTGAGCTTAAAGATCATTTCTACGCCCGCAAGATTGATGCCAAGCTGGTGCGTAAGATAAATAACCTCCTCAAGCCGGTCCACATCCTCTTCTGCAAAAAGGCGCGTATTGCCGGCCGAGCGTTTTGGGGCGATCAACCCCTCTTTTTCATAGAGCCGTATTGTTTGCTGATGCACAGAAAACATCTTTGCTACCGCAGAAATTGAAAAAAAGCCTTTTTTTCTTTTAAGCTTCATGGTTCTTTATACTAGTTAAGATATCTATTTACCCGTATGTGAGCTTGCTATAAACCCGATCACACTCTATTCTACCATATAATTTTTTACAAATCATTTCTCTCTTTTGAGCCTTAATCACGTACCTAAGGGCTTTTTTTACGCTATAGTGGCTTGGGCTCGTCGATTCTTTGCTTTTGGGTTATTGCGCAAAGCTGCTCCCTGTTTTAGACTACGCCTCATGAAAGCCTAGGTAATGACGAACATGGAGCATCTTCAAGAGGAATGAGAGCAATGAAGCAGACGACTACCAGCAGTTTTTTGAGGCACGCCCTTGCTATTATGGGGTTTTTGGCGGTTAATGAGGTGGCAGCCTTTGGGGTTGGTAGCTTTATTTTACCGCGATCGCAGACGGTCAATGCCGTACGGGATTTAGTTGGGTGGCAGGAGGAAATCAATATACCTCATGGTTGTACCAACTACTGGTCTTTATCACTTGCTGCTGAATATGATCGCCTGTTTAACACAAGACGGGTGGCCGATTATCTGCTCGGTGGCTCTCTGTTGTCGATCGTTGGCAGCGCCTATCCAGGGTGTCAGCCTGATTGTGGCACAACGCTGTTGGCCGACTATTTTGGCTTGCCGCGTGATTTCAAGTCTAGCGTGCTTGCGCGTCCGGCTATGGCCCAATTTATGCTCGATTTCAATTTTTATTACGGTATGGATGCTGTATGCCCCGGGTTATATGCCCGCTTGCATATGCCACTTGTCTATGCAAATTGGGATCTTAATCTGTGTGAAGCGGTGTCAGTCTGTGGAACCGCAACCTTCCCTGGTGGGTATATGGCAGCCACCGATGTAGCGCGCAGTGAGCTGCCCTGTTCCTTTAAACAAGCGATGCGTGGTTCGACCACCTTTGGTGATATGCAACAACCGCTTGCGTATGGCAAAATTGACGATCGCCAAACGGTGCTCCACGTTGCCGATCTTCAAGGGGTACTCGGGTATAACTTCCTGGTCAACAAGCTCGCTCATGCAGGCTTTAATCTGCGCGTTTCTGCCCCAACTGGCACGGTCAATTGCCAAGAATTTCTCTTTGAACCGGTTATAGGTAATGGGCGCCATTGGGAGATTGGTGGCGGCTTTACGGGCCATTATGAGTTCGATTGTCTGCCTTGTGATTCTGGTATTTTCGCATTGTACGTCGATTGCAATGTGACGCATCTGTGTGCAGCAACGAGTAAGCGTTCCTATGATTTCAAGCATAACGGTCCTGGTAGCCGGTATATGTTGCTTGAGACTCTACAGCCGGCAAGCACGGGGCTCCTTTTTGCCGATGGAACGCCGAGCCAGGTCCAATATGCCGGCTCCTTGGTCAATGCGATTAATGAAACGACGCTATCGTCAAAAATAGGTATTCCGGTGCAAGTCGATTGCGTAATCAAGGCTGCATGGCGTTGGCAGGGTCTTACGGTCGATGTTGGGTATAATCTGTGGTTTCGCTCGGCAGAAAAGCTGCTTTGTCGTGCAACATTGCCCGCCAATCGCTTTGCTTTTAAAGGTGATGCGCAGGTGTATGGCTTTACCAGCCCAGCTGAACAACCGATTGCGCTTGCAGCAACGCAACATGCTGCTCGCTTATGTGGTGGGCAAGCTGGTGGTAATGCTGATTTTACCAATGCCAATGCTGACAACCCTGTAGGAGCCTTTTCTGCCACCTTGGTACCGCTGAACAACCTTACCGCTGCAGATGCAACGCTTGTTGGTGTACCACAAGCACCTGTGGCAACATCGCGACCAGCAGTAGTGGTATCAGATCATGACCTTGATAATTGCTCGGGTATTGTGCCTCGCGCGTTGTCGCAAAAGGGGTTTGTGCATCTTAACTATACCTGGCGAGAGCATGACAAAATGACGCCCTATCTAGGCATTGGTGGCGATGTTGAGTATGCACATGGTTCACTGCGCAACAACAGCGCATTAAGAACATGGGGAATATGGATTAAAGGCGGTTTTTCCCGCTCATAGCATACCGTAAAAAAAAAGGATCATACGCATGAAGCTTTCTTATCGAATCATACTGTTCACCGTTGCGCTTGGTGCGATCCAGCGATGTTCAGCGGTTCTTTTTGGCCGATCATTTTTAAGTCCACGATCACAAACTGTTGATGCAGCACGTGATCTTGTAGGGTGGCAGGATTTTATTAACCTCTGCCAGTCTGATTGCTCTGCTTATCAAGCAACTGCCATAACACCGATGTATGCCAGCATGTTCCATCCGGAAAAAACGGCAGAATATTTTTTTGGTACCAATACGTTGCTCTTTTCTGGCAGCGCCTATCCGGTACGTGGATCTGATGATATTTTGGCAGATTATTTTGGTTTGCCTACCGACTTTCATTCGCGTGTGGTGTTTGAACCGAGCGTGCATACAACAAGCGTCGATCTGGCATGGTATTATGGCTTGGATGCCTATCTGCAGGGCGCCTATGTGCGGGTGCATGCACCGGTAGTGCGTACCACCTGGTCCATGGATCTGTGTGAACAGATAGAAGAGAGTGGCACTAATCCTTATCCAGCTGGGTATATGGCATCGACGGTGGTTAATCGGTTACAGATGAACAAGAGTGTCCGTGAAGCGCTGTCAGGGAGTAAACCGGTGGGGGATATACAGCCAATACGGTACGGTCTTGTGACTGGTGCACACACGCGAGTAGGCCTTTCGGACATTCAACTGGTTGCAGGCTATAACCCCGTGTTGGGCGGGTTGCACCATTTTGGCTTGAATGCGCGGCTTTCTATACCGACAGGCAATCATGCGCAGGGGCATTATTTTTTTGAGCCGATAGTGGGTAATGGCGGTCATTGGGAGCTTGGCGTCGGTCTTACTGGACACGGTATACTCTATGAAAACTGCCAAGGCGACGGACGCTTTGGTCTGTATGCTGATGCTAACTTTACCCATCTTTTTTCCTCACACCAACGTCGTTCATTCGATCTTGATGGCAGTGGTACCTTGAGCAGGTACATCCTGCTGGAGCGGATGGGCGAAGCGGATCCTGGGCTGACCTTATCAACCGCCGGCACACCGGCAGAAAAGCAGTATCAGGGCCAGTTAGTTCCCGCTATCAATGTAACCACCTTGTGCGCAGATATTGCCGTTGCGCTGCAGATCGATTTTGCACTGAAGGCTGCCTGCTGGTATAAAAATTTCAGCATCGACATTGGGTATAATGGATGGGCGCGTACGAAGGAATATATCACCGATCGGCAACAGTTTCCGAGCGGTACGTTTGCTATAAAAGGTGATGCTTTGGTATACGGCTTTGATCAGGTGACTAATTCCTTTATTGCAATTAATGCAACCGAAAGTCGAGCAACGATGCAAGGAGGGCAAGGGCTTGGTAATAGCACGTTGGAAAATATCAACGTTGATAACCCGCAACCAGCCTTTTTTAATGGTAACGAACTCTTCTCTTCGACAGCAGCGCTTGAAAGTGTGCGAGGGTCAGCGCCTGCTATACTGCTCAATACTTGTGATATTAATGATTTTTCTGGTCTTGCTCCGGCAGCATTGACCCATAGATTTTTTGTGCACCTGTCCTATGAATGGCCTGCGGTGACCTGTTTGACTCCCTATGTGGGAGGTGGTGCATCGGTTGAGATGGATGGGAGTGACAAAAAAACGCGCAGCGCTCTTTCACAATGGGCGGTGTGGCTGAAAGCTGGCTTTGCTTGTTAAGAGTATCAGATCAATCGAGAGCTTCTACAACGAGCTTGAGCGTTGGTTCAGCTGCCGTCGATGGTGCCGGTGGCTGGGCAGTAGATGACGTTTTTGGGGCCAGACGAGAGCCAAAATAGGTACCGGCAAAACCACCACGCTTTAGCAACAGCTGTGCAATCTGCTCTTTCAGGCGTCTCTTTGCTTCTGCTTTCTCCTTTGTCATGCGATGATCTTTTTTCCACACTTCCAAAGGCTTTTCGCGCATCTCTTTCAGGTAGTTTTCAAGATATTCTTGCGCACGTTTACGAGCTGCTTGTTTGAGCTCTTCTTTCTTACTCTTTAACTTTTCGGCTAATGTTCTTTTTTGTTCTTTTTGGGGTTGTTGGCTTGCTATATCTTGTTGTGTGTCGACAGAGATCAGGCGATTGTCAGCTTTGCGATACTCTTCAAGCATCAATTTGACCGTAAATTCGTCAGTAAGCAAATCTAGTAACTCTTCTTCATCAGCTGAAATGAACGAATTTTTCGCTGCGGTGGGGAACCTTGGCAACGTAGGGTGCGATGCTGCAAGAGGTAGGACGCGACCAAGATCTCTCGGATGTTGTTGCAAAGGCAAAGTCGGCGTTGGTGTCATCCTAGCCGAGCAAGCAGCAGAGCTTAAGCCCGCTCTTCCCATGCGGCTAATGCGTGCAGCCGAGGGTGTCAGGCCAGTGCTGGCCAGGCATAGAACGAGTGATACTGCTAGTCGTAGTGACGAATTCATAGAGCAACCCCTCTAGGATAACCTCTGCGGCTTTATGGTTTGTTACAAATAGAATATCAAATCAAGAAGGGGCGCGTCAATAAAAATCCCCCTTACTTGATGTCAAGCAAGAGGGATTTTGATCTATTCTCTGAGCTCTATAAAACTTGCGGCTGCTTAATAATCGGCGCGTAATAGGTGTAGTTCAACGTTATTCATTGAGAGTTGGACAGGAGAAGTCATAAAGTTGCCGGCTTTGGTTACCGCGCTTATAACTATCCCTGGAGCACTGAAAAATAATCCACAACCAATATTCAGACCTTGGTCTACTAGGTTCAAAGCTCTGTCGAGTGCGCTTTGATCTGGGAGTTCTTGAAGATGTGCTGCTGGTAATGTGTGATTTCCTACCTGATTAAACTGAACGGGAGTCTGCGCTGCCCTAGCAAGCGCTTGTATCTGTGGGTTAATCTGTCGGAGCATATGCACAGTATTGTCATTGGCATAGCGAGTTTGTTCGGCTAAATGCGCATGTGAGGCTTGCAGGTTGCTGTTAAGATCGCGTACGTCTTGCGTTATATGGTCAAAACGTGTTTGGGTACGGGCATCGAGTCTCATCATGTTGTTGTTAGTGATTGTCTGTTGAGCAATGATTCTTCTGAGTGCTCGACCATTTTTATAGACTATGAAGCCAAGTGCTGCAGTCGAAATGGCCAATGTACCTACCGCTACGTGCAACAGGCCATAACCATTACTTGAACTGCTACTTGGGGTATTGACCGTCACCTGCATTGGTTGCTGCGGTGTTACCATCGTTGCTGCTTGTATAGATGCAGGGTGTATTGTAGCCGACATGCCGACCATCTGCAATGAGCTGGTAGCTACAAAGAGCGAAAGCGCCATTGGTAAGATATGTTTAAAATTCATGG
>CAZHJT010000009.1:0-41649 GCA_964533545.1 uncultured Pseudomonadota bacterium
CATCAGATGCAGCAACATCGCGCGCAGGTAATAACCCAGCTAAACAGAGCAGGAAACTTATTACATATTTTTTCATAACGATTATCCTTCGATTTTGCGTGCGTCGTTACTTAACCAACTCGCACTTAAACTCAGTTATACGTGCTGTGATCCCATTTCTATAAAGATGGGCTCCTAGCTTAGTGCCAATCGTCAAGTCCAACCAATAAAATGTTTCATCAAAACTTATTTGTTCTTCGGTAGGAAGATGTACATCGAGCACAGCGTCAAAAAAATAGTACACGCTGCCATTGTCTAATTTTTTTAAACGGTTGCCTGTAGAAATGCTGTGTGATTGTATATAGCGCCTAAAATTAACAAGTTCAAAAATCAACCCATCTAACAAATTATTAACATTATCTGCTGACCGCTCTTGAACATTTTCGATAATTACCGTACACGTGAGATGCACTTTTACGGTTTCAGCGGTAGAAGTACTGTTCGTCTTTACAAGCCCCACGCTAGATAAGCAGAACAATAGACTTAATATATATTTCTGCATCGTTGTTTTCTTTCCTATTACTTAACCAACTCGCACTTAAATTCATTGATCTTAACTTTGCAGCCATATTTCTGATGCACATAGGCACCCAGCTTGGCGCCGGTGGCTAATGATGCAAATACGGGCGAGCTCACATCGATTTGAGTTGGCTGAACAAACCCTCTTGCATGCAGATGCAACTTTAGGGTCTTGAGCCAGGTCGTTGTTTCGAAAGAACGGTTACAATTGCCAAGGTCAAACTCATGCTTGATCGTTCTGTGCATCATCTTGTTATGGGCTTTATTGAGAATAAGCGTTTCAAACAGGAGTTTACACTCTTTGCTTGCCGATGGATTCACGCATACTTCAGCATCAAAACTATACTGTATAGTCGAGTCGTTTATCTTTTTGCAGGTATACGACTTAACGGTATAGGAATGTATATAGCCTTTGGCCTTAAAATCCTCTAGCTGCTCCAAGCAAACATTGACCGCTTCTGGGCCCTTTTGCTCGAATATACTGATCACTTTGTGAGCGTGCTCAAGGGTAACGTCGCATTTTAAGTGTATTTTCACCTCATTTGCCGCCGCAGGTGCGCAGATGGCTACTGCTGGCCAGATGATAGCTGCTAAGGATAGTAAGATAGTGGTTAGTCTCTTCACAGGGATTTCTCCTTAAAAAGGCTTTTAACGCTAGAAATTCAATCTTTCACTACTCCTAGAATACCAGGAAAGACCAACGACCTCAAAAGCCTCCATCTAATAGCTATTTTGGTATTATTTACCCTGTAAAAAGCCCCTGGCTTGGTTGCCAAGGGCTCAAGAAGGCTAAAAAAGGGATTCTCTTAGAGTTTGATACGCTCAAGCTGTACCTGTCCAAGCGCAGCTTTGCGCGGGTCATAGCGCCAGTTATATTTCTTATAAAAAGCATGAATCACATGCTCATACAATGCCCTATCGGCAGGGTCGTCAAAAACGTAGCCAGAATGGCTTGAATTATTAAGAATCAAGAGGTAGACCTCGACATGGGGCTTCAATTCTTTAAGCTTTTTGGCGCACGCTACCGTGCATTCCAGAGGGACCACCGTATCTTTACGCGAGGTGACAAAAAGCACCGGTACATTCTCTGGCCATTTGTCCAATACAGCAAGGGGACTGAGACCCTGCTCTCGCCAATCGGTTCTTTTTTCAAAGAATCTCTTTATAGCGTTTACCCCTTTAGTCCCAAAGCGCTTGAAGCGTTTTTCTATCACCGATACCGAACTTTCAAAACATCCTTCAAGCACAACCAATTGTACATGCTCTTTTGTATCATGCGCTTGCGTACACATAAAGGTGCATGCTGCTGCAGCACCACGAGAGCAACCCCATACCAGCATTTTATCGTGATGTGCTTTTTTATGCGCTTCATACGCCATTTTGAGTACATCTTGATCTGGCTGCTGGCCAAAATTATTCTTGAAAATATTAAAACCACGGCCCGCAAAACTGAGGTCGCCCGTCTTGGACTCTTCTATCTGGTAGCCATATATCTTAGTATCGAATTTCCGTGCTAAACGACACATAAAGCTTTTAGCATATGAATCAGTTTTTTTATTTCTGAGATTAATTTCAGGAAAAACAGGCACTGCCAAGGGTTCAGACAAAAAATCGGTAGCGTGCGGTGAAACTATTATTTCACCGGTCAACAACGCAGTATGTTTTGGTATATATTTTGCCGCCTGCACGGGCCCAGCATGCAACCCATGACAAAAGAGCGTGGGGTAGGCTCTAGAAGGCTCTGCAACAAGCGACAAGGAACCAACAAGAAATACGACCGCACTTACATGCTTGAACATATAGAATAATTTCATACGCTACCTTTATAGGATTATAGATACTTTCATGCGTACCACTCCTAATAGAATAACAGGAATATCTTTGATTTCAAAAAGCGCGCTCTCTGAAATTATACCAATAAAAAACCCCTGGCTTGGTTGCCAAGGGCTCACTTATATCTAAAAAGAGATTTCTTCAGGTTCAGCCATGTACCTTACGAATCTCAAACAAAGAACCGAGCATACGAGTACCTGCCCGCATAACTTGGAGCTTGCTGTCAGCCTGGTCGCGCCATACCGTCGGCGCTTCTTTGATGGTATACCCATATTTCTTGCATAAATAGAGCAGCTCCACGTCGAAAGCCCACTGAGCAACCTGCAATTGTGGCGCTATCTTCTCGATCACATGACGTCTGAAGATCTTGGCCCCACATTGATAGTCACTGTAGGATAACCCGAACATGCAGCGGATCAAGGAGTGATAGACGAGCTTGCGGCCCCATTTTTTAATAAATGGCCGCTGAGGGTAGATATCTGAACCTGGCATATAGCGATTGGCAATGACGCCGCCATACTGATTAAGGTAAGGCATCAAGGCAGCATAATCTTGTGGCAAGGTAGCCATATCGGCATCAACGAAACCGATGATATCATTTGGACGGCTTAACGCGTCACAAAAACCAAGCTTGACCGCTAAACCTTTACCTGCTTTTGGCTCATCAATAATAATAATATTGCCATGAGCTTCTTGCGCGCGCTCAACGACCGCCTTGGTGTTGTCAGCACATCCATTGAGCACGACTACCAGTTCATAGGCAACGCCCTGCTCTTGTTCATAGTTTTTAAAATAGGCACTGTAAGCGTCTAGGGTGCGGCCAATGCGCCCCGATTCATTATGAGCAGGAATAACAATACTCATTCGCTTCATAAAAGAGGTTCCTTTAGCACGAGTAAGCTTTTTTTACCGAAAGCAACACAACTTATTGATAACCAATAGTTTAGCAAATTTGGACTATTTTGTCATAAAAAAGACCTATGATGCCCGAGCTCCATGTTTATGCGAATAATGCCTGCAAGAAGGTAACGAATTTTTGCTTGACCAGGTAGTTATGCGCCATGCTCACATGCACATTGCCATCACTCAGTTCAGCTCTCAATACCCCATTGGTGTCAGCCAACAGATCATGCACCTCAAAAAACGGTATCGCTCGCTGAGCGCAGACCGCTTTCAAGCACGCGTTCAACTGCCTGGTGATAGCAACCCGTTCTTCAAGGGACCCGCAGCGCGGGTACTGTGCATTAAACGCTTGGTCCGTTGGCGGCATAACCTCCATCACGATACAGATGCACTGTTGATACAAAGCGCGGTTACGCACAATCATGTTGGTATACCCTGTCACGAGATCCTCTATGACCTCATCAACGCTCACCCCACGCTTATCACGCTGGTTGCCAATGTGACAACGCACATCGATCTCTCCAAACACAAAAACTGCTATCTCCCCTTCGGCAACGCCATACAAGGGCAAACTGTTTCTGCCAAGGCTGACGCCACTTTCAACAATACCGCGCGTTGCCACGCCATGCATCGTTTTAGGTCCTAGATAATGGACCGACAACGGCAGCGACAACCCTTGATGCAAGAACGTATACTCATTCGTATAATGATCAGTAAAACAGTGCATGGCATGACTGTCACCAAACAGGTGCACTCGTGGCAAACCAAAACTGAGCGAACCGAGCGATACAAAGAAGATAGTTACAACCTTTTTTATACGTGCTACCATGATATCATCACCATTTTTTATAGAGTATTCGAATCTACCTGTTGAAAAATACACCCAAGAAATACCATGATGCAACGCATAACAAAAAAAGAGCTTTTACCCTTAATCAAACAGTATCTGCCCGAGAACCCGATCATTGTGGAAGCCGGTTGTTTTGACGGTAGCGACACGCTCCAATTAAGCGCCTTCTGGCCACAGGCAACGATTCACGCTTTTGAGCCAGTGCCTGAAATTTTTAGCATGCTTACCAACAACACACACCATAATCCTGCCATTATGCGACATAACTGCGCGCTTGCGGCACACACCGGAACTGCACCACTGCACCTGTCATCACGTCCTGCCGCACCTGATGAACCATTTCGCGCAGGCTCGCTCCTTGCCCCGAAAGAACGGTTGACCTGGTCGAATGTCACCTACCCAAAAACTATCGAGGTCAACACAATCACGCTCGATACATGGGCGGATCGCCAACAACTCGACCATATAGATTTTTTGTGGCTTGATGTACAAGGCTTTGCGCTGCCCATTCTGCAAGCAGCACCACAGATGCTCAGAACGCTGCGCGTACTCTATGTTGAAGTTGAATTTATTGAAGCCTATGAAGGTCAATATCAATACCACGACGTGAGAACGTGGCTAGAGTCACAGGGATTCACCATGATTGCGCGTGATTTTGACGATACGCCACACTGGTTTTTTGGTAACGCAGTATTTGTGAATAACGCATTTCTCTAGTCAAAATCGTTGGTCCACGACGTAGCCCAATGGTGCAATGCAAATGACTCAGGGCGAATATACCGCATGATACAATCACGCTCTCTGTTGCCACGCAATGCCCCAGACCATGGGTAGAAAAAAGTAGGTGGAAAGATCACCGTCTTGTGTAGTTTATCATGCTCCACAAGCGCTTGTACTATGCACCGATAAAAATAATCGGGGCCAGTTCGCCCAATAATTGCCGCTGCGCTGTTAGACGATTGCGCCGACTTTTTTATGCCCTTAATACAGCGTTTTAAAATCGGATGCCCCGGTTTTGAACCAATGAGCCCATTGAGTACGTACAGCGATCCGCCACCTGGATTCGGGTAAGAACCGGTATAAAAATCAGAACAATGGTGCAGAACATCAAAGGGCTGCAGGCATTCAAAATCGGTATCGACATAAAGACCACCAAATCTACACAACACCTCATAGCGCACAATGTCGGATTTCTCACCATAATTGGTCGCCGCGTTATACGCCTGCAGATTAACGAGCCCAAGCTGTGCCACCCGCGCATCATCCCACAACATAAAGGTCCAGGTCGGGTGCAGCTGTTGCCACGTTCGGCGATACCGTGCAAACTTCTCGGGCAGCGGACTGCCCAACCAGATGTGATGAATAATTTTTGGGATACGTGTTTTTCTGCTCACATGAAAGTTATTAATAATATGCTTGTCATACAATGGTTTAAAGATCTGCCAACCTTTGACATCTGCTGGCGTCAAGGAATTACCCGGCTGGCAACAGGCTTGTGCGCTGTATAATACCGATTCTACAAAATCGACTTTTGGCAGGTCTCCACGAGCATAGCTGCTGCTCGCCAATAGATAGCCACATAAAAAAACTGATGCGCGGTGCAAAAACAGGAGTGCTTCCATAAATGCTTACCTTGATTGTTGAATGTTGTCATGTTTAACCAAAGATAGTACATGGAAGCAGTTGTTTGCAATCGCCGTATGGTACGAAAAATGTTCGCACCTGTTATTCACTAAGTCTTGGCTTAGCCCAAGCCATACTCATGTATTCATGTTTAATCTTATTCTAACACTATATTCTTCAGAGAGGGATTCCAATAAAGGGCTCCAGCTGACACATTCGATAACGTGTGCACCAGCAGATCACACCGCGCCAATAAAGAAGCTTCAACCAATACATCTTCACCCAGTTGAGCAAAAGATGGTTTAATTCGTTTGATATGAAGTGGCTTATCATTATTTGAGCGATAGCAATCGTAAAAAATTACCTTGTACCCCCGTAATAACTCAATTGCTTGATCAAGTAATCGTTGTTCATCAGAGGCAACGAAAAATTGCGTGTTTTCATCGGCTTGAGCACGAGCTGCTTCAACAATTCTTTCGATAGCAACCTGTTTAACCTCTGTAAATTTATCGGTACCCCTTAAATGAATGCCTATCGTACGCTTTCCCGCCATATATTCTTGATAAAAATTATCTATTTTTGCTCTGACTACAGGCTTGATGCGTATATACTGGGATATAAGCTGATAGGCTTTATTGCGCGTCGCTTGCCCCAAAGCGTTATAATAAAACTCCGCATAATTTCCTCCATAAGATGCATGTAACCTATCTTTCCCAGGATTATACGTAAGATAGGAAACCGGTTCAAAATAATATTCCCAAACATTGTGACTGCCGTTAAATCCACCATGAAGATAATACAGCGAGCTGTCGCCCCAATAGACAACGGGAATCTTATTGGTCTCTTTACAATGAACAAGATGATTTAAAACACCAAGAAATGCCGAAAAAAATCCTGCCTGGTGAACGCCTATAACATATTTTTTTGTATGAGAATGAGAATGTGGCTTACCTAACGTTGTAGTGCAAAGGAAGAGACCAGAAAAACAGAAAAACTGTACAAAATAGGTATTTAATAATAACTGTTTCATCGAATTCCATTTTTGTATGCTGAAGTAAAGTGTGGTATGTACTCACCACAGCGACCCTACTATGAGTATGTTTTAATTTCAACCATTAAGAGAGATCTCTATGTTTTACCCTCGTATCAAAACAAAAGACGTACCTTGTTTATTGGTTATTATCATGGTAAGCCAAGGATAGTACAGGGAGCACTTGTTTGCAATCAAACGTCAATTATGTAATGTTCTTAAAAAACGTCCACTTATGGCAGCTTTAAAGAAAGGATGTTATGCGGTTTTCCAAACTCATCATACTCGCGGTCTTCTTTAATTATGCAACAATGAGCGCCACTACGCCCGAAAATAAGGCAACTGAGCAGATTCATTTTATTGGTACCTGGTATGGAGGATTTTTCGCATCCCTTAATTGCGTCTTACACCATTTATTATGGTGCGAGAAACACCATCGCGTACCGGTCGTCTATTGGGATAATCGATCGCTCTACTATACACCAGGATTCAGCAAAAATAAGAATGTATGGGAATATTATTTTGAACCTGTCAGTCACGTACGCGCTAAACCAAAAAAACCTATCACCTTGCAATTTACTCCTTATGTCCCAGACAAAATCGAATTTTGCCCTGAAATGATCGACCAAGAAACAAGACTCAAGGCGCATAAGCTCATTACCCGCTATATAAAAATTAAGCGCAACATACAACACAAAATAGATAGTTTTTATGCTACGCACCTAGCTGGCAAAAAAACTATAGCTATACATATCAGAGGTACCGATAAAGGAATAGAGGAGCCACTTATCACAGCTGAACAGATCGCTTGCGTTGCGCTAGAGCAAGCCGACAATGATGTTCAGTTTTTTATAGCTTCTGACGAGCAACAACTTCTGGACAAACTCATTGAGCTGTTGCGAGGCAGAACGATTGTTTACTACGATTGTTACCGCTCAGACAACAATAAGCCGCTACATACACGTAATCCTTATAAGCCATCAGTTGCTCAACTTGGCGAAGATGTATTGGTAGAAGTATCATTAATGGCTCGTTGCAATGCTCTTGTTCATACCCTATCAAATGTATCATCTGCGGTGCTTTATTTTAACCCAGATATGCCACATATTACGGTACGAAAAATATAAAACACTGAGTGAGCAGGTAACGCTTGTAGGCGCAAAGCCTAAAAACGTTACCTGCTTTTGATCTCTTATCTCTTTTTTAAGACAGCATAGCTCACGCAACTATTAACTGCCACACCGCTATTTAAAATAGCCGTATCACGATTTTGTCTATTATAATAGACAAACCCATCTACACTTGAGGCAATAATACCCGTGCTGCTATCAACGACAGCATCACCCTGAACTACAACAAAATACTCTTTGATAAGCTCTAGAAACTCAGGCAGCCCGAATGAACGCTTTTTCCTATGAAATAGACCTTTAGACTGCAAACTTTGCTCAAGCGTATTCCATCCGTTGCCATGCGTTATAGGTTCATTCTTATCCCATTCTTCATCAAGAGTAATGACCAGTAATCCGTCATCGGTCAATACACGATGAGCCTCTTTAATCGACTCCATAAACGTTTCATATTCTATGTGCTCAAACGTACTTATACAATAAGCTATATCAAACGAAGCATCTGGATAATCCAAAGCTGCCATGCTCATTTGTTTAAGTTCAAAATCGGACGTTGCCATAACTTCATCTTTTATTCTGCCATCCCAATCAATGCCAGCATAAAACAGCGGTTGCAAATTTTTGACCACATAGGCATACCAATTGTATTGAGATGGTAAGCCTATCCCCAAATCTATAACTCTTTTTCCTGTCACG
The DNA here is from genome assembly GCA_964533545.1 of uncultured Pseudomonadota bacterium. Taxonomy (GTDB): domain Bacteria; phylum Babelota; class Babeliae; order Babelales; family Vermiphilaceae; genus JAFEAZ01. The sequence continues at coordinate 8,621 of CAZHJT010000009.1, forward strand.
TTCACGATAGTACTAGCCCACCAATATTCATAGGGTCGACTACCCCAATTGCCATATTTTATGCTTTTGATGGTAGCATCTTGTGGCGTAAAAACACCTATATATGCCCTTCGAGATTGATCCGTTCGCTGCGTATAAATAAGAGCTGGGGACAAAAAAAACAAACTCATTAAGAGTAACCCTATAGTCATATGCTTCATACACACCTTCAGAATTAATATTTTGAAAAGAAGAACCGACCATTCAATAACACGTTTATACTATTTCGGCAACAGCATAATACGATAAGAATGCGTGCTTCGTTTTGATGGTTTGATTTTCAAAAAAAAATATGGCACGTTTGCCGCATCTACAAATAAAAAAGGAGCTGCGCATGAAACTATTGAAAAAATTGTTACTGTTTACCTGTATCAGTCAGATACTGATTGCTCAGCAAGCTCCCTTGGCGCCCTTTAGGCAAGTGGTTATCTGGGGCCACAAGCTCCATAGCCATACGCACTCATACATTCATTATGCATTCGAAAGAGCATTCAAACATATGGGTTACACAACCTATTGGCTCGATAAAAATGACGCTCTCTCTGGCATAGATTTTGCCAACTCTCTTTTTATAACCGAAGGCCAAGTGGATCAAAACATACCGCTGCGCACTGATTGTCGTTATATCCTACACAATTGCAACGGTGCACAATATAAAGAACTTTTTGATGCAGGTAATTGCATCATTTTACAGGTCTATTCACATGATTGCCTAAAACGTAACGATGAAAAAATTGATCCCTGTATTCATATAGATCGTTTAAACAAAATCATCTATATGCCCTGGGCAACCGATCTGCTTCCTTATGAAATAGATCAAGTAAAAGCACATATACAGGACAAACGCAAAGAAAATGCTGTCTATATGATTGGTACCATTGGTGGTGGCGACCAATTTGAAAACCAAAGCAAACATGATGCATTCAAAAGAGCGTGCATCAAAAATCGCGTAAAATGGGCTAACCCTTCACATCTGAGCGCTCAAGAAAATAAAGAGCTTATTCAGCGGTCACTCGTTGCCCCAGCAATACAAGGTCAATGGCAATGCGATAACGGGTACATCCCCTGTCGTATTTTCAAAAATATCAGCTATGGCCAATGGGGAGCAACTAACTCAAAAGCTGTTTGGGAGCTCTTTAATAAAAAAATAATTTTTAACGAGGATACCTATCAATTGTTCTTTGACGCGCTGCAAAAAGCTCGCCAAGGAACCCTTGAAGAGCTCTATGAACAGATGGATTTTGTACGCGATAATCACACATATATTAATAGAATCGAAAAGCTTTTGTGGTTCCTTGACCAAGTAAAACCGTTAGAAGAAAGATAAATTATGCACCTTATACGATCTTTGGTACTGTTTTTTCTGCTGACAAGTGCATCTACTGCAACAGCATCAAGTGATATTCGTGTCTTTGAAGGCTCTCGAGAAATCAACCTTTTTGATACCACTTCGAAACATTTTGTGATAGTTATCACTTCATACAACAATGAACAGTGGTATCTACAAAATATAACCTCTGCCTGCAATCAAACATATAAGAACTTCGAAATAATCTTTACTGATGACTGTTCTCCTGACGGCACGGGCAGCAAGGTAGAATCATATTTAGAAAATAATCCACCCCCATGCAAAGTCACCATCATAAAAAATCACGTACGCTGCGGTGCGCTACAAAATATCTACCGGTCTGTAGCCCGCTGCGAACCTCACCATATTATCGTATCGTTAGATGGTGACGATTGGTTTGCACATACCGAGGTATTGTCGACGCTTAATAGCGTCTACGCTGATGACAATGTATGGATGACTCATGGGCAATTACAAATGTACCCAGGAAACACAATCTGTGATTGGTCAAAGAAAATGCCAGCTGACGTGGTTAAAAATAATTCTTATCGCTCGCATCCGAACATCCCAACTCATTTAAGAACCTTTTACGCCTGGTTGTTTCGCAAAATCAAACTAGAAGACCTTCTGCATGAAGGCTCTTTCTATCCGGTCACCTGGGATATGGCCTTTATGATCCCTATGATGGAAATAAGTGGCGGCAAGCATGCTTTTATCGATAAAGTGCTGTACATCTATAACGAATGCAATGCGATAAGCGATTTTCGCGTAAACAAAGCATTGCAACGAGCATTGGACCTGAAAATTCGTGCCGAAAAGCCCTATCAGCCAATAAAAATATCCCCCCTGCTCTTTACAAAGCGCACTGCTCCTATAACTCCCGCAGCGGACCTTTTCGTGGCCTCAGAAGATAACCCTTTTGACCTGCAAGAATTTCTTACCAGCGTGCAAGAATATGTACATGGGTATAGGCATATGTATGTTGCATGGACCGCTCGTTCTGAAAAAATAGCCGCGCTCTATAGATCACTCCGACCAGACTTTCCCACTATTAGCTTCATACAATGCACCTCACCAGAGAACTTACACGTTACCTATGTACTTTTCTTGCGCTATCTGAAAAAAAATAACGAGTATGTTTTAACCTGTCGGGATACCATCCCTTTCAAACATAATATCGATCTTACAGCCGGCGTAAAAGCCATCGAAGACACGCAAGCTCATGGGTTGTATTGCATCGATGCTTTAAACACGTATGATTTCAAGCGAGTTGCCATTAATGACCAGCTCAAGGCAAGCCCCTTTGTATATACTTCCGAGCAGTGGAAAAGCAAAAATCCTTGCATTGCAGCGTTATGTAATAGTACTGTAGCGCTCAATGACGTAGCGCATGATCATATCAATACCAGATGCTTGCTACCACAAGATATGCCCGAACGCGTAGGCCTGTTTTTAGAAGCTTAGATAGGAGCATTATGAACTCAGTAAAATTATGGTTAAACAAATTAATAGCCGTTGTATGTATTGCTAACAGCGTCACACACCACACGTGGGCTGCTCTGTCGATCGATCCCTCGCGTGAAACGCTAGCCCAGTTGTATGACGCTGGCCTCGTGCAGGATCAGCAGCCAATACGATTACATCTAGGCTGTGGGCAAGCATATTTATCGGGATACATAAATATCGATTTTCCATCCACAGAGCACACCGTCCAAGCTTACTCTGTTGCGGACGCACATGCTGATATTACACAGCTTAATTTTCCAGCACATAGTATTGACGTTATAGAATCTCACCATATTTTTGAGCACTTTGATCGGCAAACCGCGCTCGCTTTGTTGTGTGCATGGCATACCTGGCTCAAACCTGGCGGCATACTCATTATTGAAACGCCTGATTTTGAAGCGAGCATTGCCGTTATAATGAACCCCAAGGTACCTTACAAGCAAAAGCAGGTCTCGTTACGTCATATTTTTGGATCACACGAAGCTTATTGGGCCTACCACTATGATGGTTGGTACAAAAGCAAATTTGAGCACGTACTCAGCTCGCTGGGTTTTTTCAGAATTACCTGCCAAGCCCTACGGCATAATCCCCTTATTCCAAGTATTCTAGTGCATGCGCAGAAAATGAACAATCTACCTATAGATACCCTAAAACAAGCAAGTAAAGCTATTTTGCGTGATAGCATGGTTGACGAAGGTGATGCTTCAATGTGGTCAGTATGGTGCCAGGCTTTTGATAAGGCTACAACAAAACTACATATATAAACGTAGACCTCTAAGGATTTGACGCATAAACAACCTGGTCTATGAGATCCAACAACATGCGAGCAGATATGCTATCAGTCATGTGCTCTAGAACCCATTGCCGTGGCGCAAAAGAGTTATCTGATAGTCTGTCTAACACATAGTGCAGTTCGGGTATAGTCTCCCACATGCAACCTGTCCACTCTGTCAAATAAGGGCTCGCCGACACTGCAGAATAAACACGCCCGTGAGCATGAAGTTTGCCACTGTTCCACACCAATGTCGGAACGTTCATTGACCACGCTTCTGCCAATGCAATACCTTGAGATTCACTAAGACTTATAAAAATAGCTAAAGAAACTTGCTCTAAAACTGCTTTGTATTGTGCTGCTGTATGGTATCCATAGCGTAACCTAATTGGATTAAGCCCCTTCTCTCTTGCAATAGATTCAATTTCACGAACGAAAGATTCACTCTCTGTCTTCCAATATATCAGAACATTGTTATCAGCAATTTTGGCTTTATCACATAACCAATACAGCGCATCAACACCGGCAAACCAAGATCTGATTCTACCCTTTAAAGCAGGCATTTCTTCTTCATATGCAGTTGCTACCCACGCCGATGGAACAATACATATATCGACTTCAGGCGAAGCTAAAATACCGCCATGCTCATCTGCCCGCGTCATAATATTAGGACCAGCACATAGATATTTAATTTTTCTTTTCTTCTTTAAGACTATTGCTTGTTGCAAAGCTTTCGGGTCAGCTAAAACAATAACAATATCAGTGACTTGATCAAGTCTACTTGGATTATAAACAAACGGGATCTCTAGGTGCGTAAGCCCACGCAAAAGACTTTCGGTAACCTGACGATGCCCAAAGCCTGTTTTGCCTACAGGAGCAGTCATTATGGTTATAGGCGCATAGGCAATACACACCTTGCTTAAGCACAGTATGGAAACGAAAAAAAATCTACAAAAATGCTTATGTATCATGATGCGAAGCTTCGCTCATACGCTCAAAAATGCGCACTATAGAGTCCTTAACATGCGGAATTGCTGGGTACAACTGTAATAACTTGCTAGCATCAAGCTCACTATTTGAACGCCCTGCTTTTAATATTTTTTCCTGTTCTTCGACGGTGAAGTTTTCGTACTGATGATTAGGGTTTATATACTGCTTATATAAGTCCATAACCTCATTGTGCGATAAGGTGCCCGGATTAACTAAGTTATATATGCCAGATCTTTTATGAAGTGTCATATCTACAGCCAAAGGCAACATATCATCGAGTATGGACATTGAATTAGGAATATTCACCAACTTTTTATATTGTAAGATTTTACCAACAAAACCATGCGTGTTTAAATCATCTGAAATGGGCATTTTTATCCGTAAATGGAGAGTCTCTGGATAGACGAATAAAAACTTTTCTAACATTACCTTTGTATATGAATAGAAAGAACCTGTAAAATTGGGCTCATCTTGCTCGGTAAACCCTTTGCCACTTGCCAGTGGATGTTTTTCATCGTAATAATAAATACAACCGGTAGAAATATTGGTCAGATGTATTCCCTGGGCATGACAAATATCGATTAGGTTTAAGGTGCCAATAAAATTTACACGCATTGTTTCTTGTTTATGATCTTCACACCAATCAATATTTGGCCGACCAGTAATGCCAGCAGCGTTTATGATAAAGTCAGGTTTTACCTGCTCTATTTCGGTAGTGATGTCCTGTCTGTTTTCTAGACGAGAGGTTGCGCATACCGCTATGTGACCACCATCTTCTATGAGCTTAACAAGCTTTTGTCCTATCCACCCTGTTTTACCCCCAAAAACCAGAAAAGTTTGTGATTGGGCTGTATAAATGGTTGCCATCCAAAAACAGCTCACAAGAAAGAGCATGTAATGCTTCATACTATATCCCTAAAAAAATGCGCATTTTAGACGTCAAGTTTATATAACAAATCCAAAAGTTCTTGATAAGATAGTACGGCACTTTTTGACGAATAGCTCATTTCACACGATGAATCTACACGCTCTCCTCGTCTAATATAAAGTGGTACTACCTTCTTTTCAATTAGGGTCTCAAGCCATTCACTCAAAGATGGGGTAATAATTGACATACCATTAAAGATATAGGTTCTTCTATATTCCAACTTATTAATCAACACTTCATGAATTTTTTCGCCAGGACGTAATCCAATTACATCAACCTGGCTATCTACTTTATATTTCTGCTTTAGGGCGTTTATTAGATCAACAATATTAAAGGCAGGTAATCTTTTTACAAAGATCTCTCCACCAACCCCATAGCGAATGGCATCAAATATAAAATTAACCGCTTCATTTTTAGTAACAATAAAACGTGTCATACGTGCATCAGTTAACGTTATATTCTCCCCTTTTTTAATCTTGTCTACAAAAATGGGAATTACCGATCCCGTACTCTCTAAGATATTGCCAAAACGAACCACCGTAAAAATGGTATCTATAGCTTTTCTGTCATAATTAGTGAAAATCTTCTCGCTGATAAATTTACAAGCTCCATAGGTATTAATAGGCAAACACGCTTTGTCAGTAGATATAAAAATCACTCGTGCTACATGGTTGGCAACACAAGCATTAAACACATTTAACGAGCCAAGGAGATTGGTACGAATTGACTCTTCAACGTTATGCTCCATCATGTCCATGCGCTTTAAGGCTGCTGTGTGTATAACAAGATCTACGCCTCTTGTATGCCTCACCATGGACTCATAATTACGTACATCACCCAATATAGAAATAACCTTAGGATTGTTTTTAAAAAACCTTTGCGTATTAAAAGCCTTTACTTCATCGCGACTGAAGATTTTTATTGAAGCTGGGTCATGAGCGAGTATTTCTTCTGCCAGCACCCTACCTAAATAGCCAGTGCCACCGGTAATTAAAATATGTTTGCCAGAAAAAAGCTGGTTATTGGTTAAAACATGTTCCTCCTCAGAAAGAGCAAACATACCAATATGCCAGCATAATAGGCCTACCAATACTCTTTTCATTCTCGATCCTTGTTTAGATTCCTTCATTATGTCCTCCTTCTCTGAATGAATACATACCATATACAAACAACATCTTCAAGACTAAGTTGATTGATGCTCTGATTTTCTCTATGGTATGTATTCATGAGTTTAACTCTAAAAAAGGGGCTTAATCTATGCTTTATCCAAACAAAAACCTCTCATATTGCTTGCTACTATTGTGCACATTACAAACAGCTGCCAAAACCTATATTGTTTGTACCGCTGCGCTTCTTGAAACTCAAGCGAGCACCAGGCAAAGCGAATACTCACACGCACTCACTACTATAAAAAATTTCGGCTATGACCCATATGTTATAGAAGCCTGCAAACAACACGGCCCTACCTTTCTTGAGTGCTATAGCGATCATGTTTTTTATTCAACGTTCAATAATCCCAAGCTTAAAAACAAAGGGGTTAATGAAGCAAAGACTTTTTTGCAAGGGCTTAAAGCTTTTGCATTTGACGACAATGATATGATTATAAAAATGACTGGCCGCTATTATTTCACTTCTGATTACCTGATGCGTGTTATCGAGAACAATCCAACACAGGACGCATTTGTTTTTTTTATCAATAATGCAATGTTAACCGTGTGCTTTGCAATGCGCTATAAAGAGCTGCTTACCATGCTAGAAAATCTTAATTATCAAAAGATGGAATCTCAGATGATCAATATAGAGTGGGAATGCGCTGAATATATAAGAAATAATAATCACCTACAGGTACTTTATCTTGACAAACTCGATGTGCAAGGAATACCTTTTGGGCACGGCATTACTCCAATTCAAGATATACCTCTACTAAAATGGTAAGATATGACACATTATACTCGCCATGCGGTTATCTACATAGTAGTTTTGATCACTACCATACTTGATGCATTGCCTGACTTAAACAAACTCAGACCTATTCATGACATCAGTCAATCTTCAACTGTCTCTATTATAGAACGCTATAGAAACCTCGAAGATATAAGCTTCTATGGACGCCCTCCTCACATGGAAGAAGAAGCTCCTAATTTTTTAAGCGAAAATATGCAATGGGACAATGAGTCTTCTACCATTAAAAATGAAAAAGCTCTCTATGTCGCACTCTTGCATAACACTTTTGTTTCTCCCCAGCACCTAGGCACTATGTTCAACGATAAAGAACAATTTCTTTTTGATTTGCATGTGAGCCCAGGCAATCCTATTTTTTGGCCAATAAATACACCTCTGCATGCCTTCAATACGGTGCATTGTGACACGCTAGTAACAGTACAAGGCCCCTCCTATTTCTATCATTGGGTTATCGACAGACTACCCAGCGTCTTTTTGTTAAGAGATCTTCTACAAAGCAAGCAAAACATCAAACTTTTAATTAACACTGAGAAGGAAATACCGGGCTACGTCTTTGAATATCTTGATCTTTTAGGAATATCAAAAGAACGCCTTGTTCCTCCAGCAAAAAACACCCTTTATCGTGCAGATAAGCTCCACTTTGCAACCCCTTTTTTAATGGAACCTATACCAAGAAACCTACTGTTACAGATGCGACAGCAACTGCTTGCGGCAGCTCAAACCCGCCCAACATCGCGCTCCTATAAAAATAACCTTATTGTTGTTATTCAACGAAAGGAAGCTGATAGAAAAATCTACAATCTTGAAGCAGTTGTTGACTCTCTCAAAACATTTTTCCCAGAGCCTGATTTTGAAATTATTATTTTTGATGGCAGCCAGCAGGTCAGCGAACAGATTATCCTCTTTAATAATGCTCAGGTAATAGTAGGCGTCTTGGCAAGCGGCCTCACTAATGTGTTGTATGCAAATCCTCATGCTCATGTAATAGAAATTAGACCGTCATGGCATGGCTTGCAAGGAGCAGAATGGTGTTGGTGGCTCAGCTGCGCTGTTGATGCTCACTACTGGGCAATTCCAACACCCTTTCAATTGTCAGACACTTTTGTTACCTGCCCAATAAAGAAGCTTGAGAAAATATTAAAGAGAATAAAAAGCTATAGCTAACGAGCAAAAGATATTTTATCAAAAGCCGCGTTAGAATCGGTCACTAAAACACCATCATAAGCATTCATTAAATAGCTATTATCTGCATCTTTAGCATATAAGCAGGCAAAGGCAAAAATTGCCTCCATTGCCATTCGATCCCGTCTATCTTTCATAAAGTCAAGAATATCAAGCACGTTTGTTTTTAATTGAACCTCATTCAAAAAATCCCACGTTATGATTGATTGCATGCCATAGCAGCCTATCCATTCCATTTTTTGATAATACAAATCAGCGCAAAAATCATAAAAACTTTTATTCTTGTTTTCTATCTTTGTCGCTAGATGCATAATCAAATCACCATGGTGATATATATTATTCTGTATGTTATAAGCAGTAGCCGGCTCTGGCGTTACATTGCACGCGGATCTGTTACAAATAAAGTAACGTAAGAATTTAATATCAGACACCTGCTCTACATTTTCTAATTTTTTCTTAATCAGCATAGAATCTTGTATTACAATAGCTATATCGAAATATCTGTTTTGATAGTAATGCAAATAGGGGTTCATTTCTCCACGCGCTTTTCGTAAAGACAATTCAATTCTAACATTAGAAAATTGATTCATGAGTGGATTAAGATCAACGGGCGAATGATCATTGATAATGACAATCGGATAATCATGATATTGACGTATTCTAGAGAGCGCTTGTTTAAGAACATTAAGATGATCCCATGTCGCTACATAGCTCGGTATGATAAATCCTATGGTTCTTTTCGCTACCATTACGCTGTTACTACTTATGATACACAATACAAGAAGTAGGTTGTTGCAACAAAATAATGTTTTACTCATAATCATAGATCCACATTCGATACTTTATGCTATTTTTTTCAAAACCGTCATACCGTTACAAAAAGGATAATGCACAATATTCCACGTAATACCATTGTGGATGAAGTTAAAATTACAATATTTAGCTTCATTAAATCGCAGATTAAAAAACTCTTTTAAGGCTTGTGTTACTCCTGGTGTATTGCCTTGAGCACATCCGCTAGTATTATTGGGGCGTCTATAGCCTACGCCATTAATAGGTGTTACATTTGAATCGTGAAACATAAGTATCCCCTTGTCAGAAAGTAATGGTAAAAACAGGTTGATTTCTGACATGGTATGCTCATACAGATGGGATGTATCGATAAAAATAATATCATGAGGCTCATTATTCCTGTAATCGGTATCATCCATACACAAAAATACGGCTCTATCTAAAAGTGCATACGTTTGTCGTGCATTTTCTTCTTTGTCTATCCCAATTAGCTTGGTTTTAAAAAATTGCGCGACTTTATAAAAAGATCTGGTGGATTCTCCCGACTGTACACCCGCTTCGAGAATAAGCTTTGGTTTCACAAGAAAACTATGCACAAAAAGCGCTGGTAAATGGCTCGATATATGCGTATTTTCTTGATTACTATACGACAAGATCTCTTTATATGCATCAAGAGCGTGCACTGGTAGCAAAAAAGGCAACATCACTAGCTCTGCGTGCTCATAATTAAAAGGAAAATAAAGATAATTATAAGTCGACCTTCTGTACTTATTGATATTGTTCCAACTAAAATCCCAAACAACTATCGCATTCGCTAAAAGAGAAATCTCCTCATCAGTCAACACTCGATCACTCAAATCGGCTGTCTGATACACAATATACCGTTTTGGTAATTGTTGAGTAGGCACATTGAACACATCAGGCAATATATAGAGAGAGTCAATATCGTGCTTATCAAGAGTAGTGACGACTTTATAAGAGATATCAAGCCTATTAAAAAGTAATTTTAAGCTCTCTAGAAATAGTTGTGGACCTTGTTTATAGATGCATACTTCAGCAAGCATTATTGATGAGGCGTGTGTTAAAAAAAAAGCTATCATAAAAACGTACTTTATTATCTTCATTGTTGCCTCTTTTTTTGAACTACTTCATGCCATCTTGATGTATTTTATTAACCAAATTAACCAATTTTATCCAAACCGCCATGTAATATGTCAACAGCTGACGAACAAAACGAGAATTGTATGCTGATTAGTCCTTATTTAAAGCTTTCGACAACAATACGCGCAATAACCACACAGATTACTTTCATACTTAGCGACTATGCTATCCATTGCTATCTTAGTATCGACTATAATCCCGAGGTCACTAAAAATTCTTTTCCATTCTCGCACATCATTCCATACCTGCGTATCATTCAGGTAATAGTTTCTTATCCTACGCTCTCCCCATGATTTGGCATACGACTGATTATTACCTACTACTACCAGAACGAAATCCAGCTTGGGATACAATGATTCAATGGTATTTCTGAGCTTTTTTGCTTCGATGCGTGTAATTTGAAAATGCCTAAAAAAATATATCTTATTTTTGGAATGACATTGTTCAATAAAACGATTGATTCTACGCTCATATTTATTCTGAATCAGTGGTAAAGCATCTAACCAATCTGGAGCTAAAACACTTTCGCCAATACCGTCTTCTTTCTGAATGTCACTGCCTGTATAGTCGATAGTAGGAAAGTCATGCACAAATACGATGCCATATTTATTAATAATACCGTGATTATCTTCTCGTATACTAAAATGCGATGGATTGAGATAGTCTCTAAACTCCTGCGCTAGCGTTGCCTGTAACCCTAGAAAAGGAGTTATTGTCCAATCAAATGGATAGGCAGCATTTCTAAGATCAAATGCTTGCAATGCAGCTGCTGTTGAGCAGACTTGACCCAAACCTATGCATTCAAAATTCTTTTTTCCAAACAATGGTATGCATATAAAAATAGAAACCAAAAAAAACATTCGACAGGTACCCATACTGAACCGACCACGGATTAATCGCAAAACAGTGGACGCAGAGAGTCTTTCGTTTGGTATCTTTTGGCACAGATCAGTGTATTGCAAGAGCTCTTTTGCTTTCATACATATCCCTATCAATTAAGATATTATGGTCTCTGATTATTGTGTATGCTATAGCGAACCGCACCAAGATCCGCACGCTGGATTCCCGTTTTCCCAGCCGTCGCCTACAGGCTATGGCGGGCACGGCACGGGAATGACCCGAGGGGAGCATGTGCAATATTTAACGCGGCCTGCTATATCCGTTATTTTCTCACTGCAGCATGATCTTTAGTAATCGCTATTAATTTTGCTGGACAATCGGGCAAGGTGTATAAATATCCAGGCCCTGGGTAGCAATATGAAGGTGAAAGGACTTTTGTGGGTTTATGATCAATAAAATAACGATTGAGGTGACTTTCATCATGCCACACCGCTATATACCTTTTTTGTAAATCTGATTCAATGGCACGTGTTACTCTAGAAACAAGCTTGAAAAACTCTTTTGTCTTCCCTCCATAAAAGCCACCGGCAAAATAATAGGTGCCTTCATTGTTTTTTACACAGGCTTTTGACCTCGGATTAGTTTCATAGCTACCACGCTGATTCACAAAACCTGGATGTTGTGTGCCTACCAGATCATGTAAAATTTCATCACCAACGGTATCTACAAATAACATGTCTGCATCACAAGCAAATACATAATCCATCGACTTCCAGGCTTCATACGATTTAGCATACACTGAAGATCGCATCAGCGTATCGTATGGCCAACCCAGTTTTTGGTGTGCGATCTTTACCACACGAGGATGCACCGGGACATCGCCTTCGGTAAAAATAAAATAGGTAACTTCGCAGCCAGGACAGAAATACTTTTCAGCAGACGAAATCAACGGCTCAACAAATTGTATATATTTACCGGTGGCAACCACCAACAACCCAACACGCGCAGGCTCCGCGGCAACAGTAAAGCTCATAAGAGCACTTAAAAACAGTAAGCCATACTTCACGTTCATCCCCCTTTTTTAATTGATCTTTTCTGATTCGGTTTGATATTTTTTATCTCTATTACGCTAAAACCACAAAGAGCAAGCAAAGGATCTCTACTTTATTTAAATAACGCTTCCAATGGTTCATATGACGGTTTTTTGCGAATCATACGATCGATCGATCTCTGCGTATTTTCAGACACTTTATGATCATTAATAACATTTGCAGTGTTATAAGCATAGATTTCTTGATCGACAAACTTGAAATGATCACGAGCCATTTCAATCATAGGCAACATAGCTGCCATATCACCAGTCATAGGCAAAAAGTTGCCAATCTCATCACACAAATCCTCTTTTTTTATCCGTTGAAAAAGTCCCGCGTAAAAGGTACGCATATGGGAGGGTATATGAGTAAACTGACGAAATGCATTATTTTTAACCACATCGGCAGGCATCGGACAACAGAACCCTGTAGCATAGGATGGATACTCGATGAATTGGCCATAGGTGAGCCAAACATTGTTGTCTGAATAGACATCATTAATATATGCAAGTACCCCTTTATGTGGCAACCAATCATCACCATCCAGAATTACGATAATATCACGAGGGTTACAAAGAGATATTGCATGAAACTGATTTTCCAAGGCTCCCGTACGGTGCTCTTTTTTAATCAAAGTCACTTTGTCTTTCTTGCCAGATTTGGCAACAAACTCCTCAACGGCATTGCCGGTACCATCAGGAGAGGCCGCATCGGTGTATATAAGATGCCAATTATCATAATTTTGACTAAATACTGATCTCAAGTTCCTTTTGTACCATTTTTGATTGTTATAACTTGCCGTAACAATGACAATTTTGCGTTGATAGGCATTACACATTACAACATGTAATACTAAGCAGATGATGGCGCTATACTTCATAAAAACTTCCATTTTTTCATAACCAGCATGCCTTTTTTGTTCTCCAGCTAATCTCACCGAACTTTGCAGGCGCCTTTAAATATGGTATGTACTAATGCAAAGCAAGGGTACCTTACTATGATTACCGAGTAATTTCAACCGTGAAAGATTCTAATGAAGACAACTCGTCAAACATCTCTGGGTAAAAGTGTCGTGATAGGATTATGCCTACTAACTTCTACAATATACGCAACACCAATGGTAACCAACCGCACACTCAGTGATGGCGCTTATGGTACCCACATGGTGCCTTTGGCAACAGCGGTTATCAATACAAACGGCTCTGTACTTGAAATGGGTGGCGGCGACTTCAGCACTCCCCTCTTGCATGCTCTGTGTAAGATGCATAATCGCCTTCTGGTAACCGTAGAGACTGACCAAAGCTGGTTATCTTTATTCCTTGATCTTGAAAGTGATATTCATCACTTTATATATCTTCCCGTATTTGAAAATTGGTCAAGTCCAGAACGCATGTACGGCGGCAATCCAGAGCTTTGGGATCAGATAGGATCAGATCGGCACTGGGGAGTAATTTTTATCGATCATGCACCTGGCATACGACGAGCTGTCGACATTCAACGCTTGCGCAACAATGCTGATATCTTTGTCGTTCACGATACACAAGCGCCAGGATATTGCTATGAACCCGTACTATCTACCTTCAAATACCGTTTTACGTATATGCGATATGACGTTACGACAACGTTAGTCAGCGATCTGATTGATGTTGCAAGGCTCTTTGAATAACAAAAGAGGGTATGTATGAATCTTGCGCTTGTCCTACTTTGTTCATTGCTTGTTATACTTTCACAAGCAGAAGAAACATTTGTTGTTCCCTATCAATGCCCTCATGCAATAATCCCCTTAGATCCTGCCGCAAGGCAGGCTATCTATCCTTATATTTCTGGCGATGCTTTCCGACAGTCCTGCGATTTCATCATTGATGAAACAAAAATCCCTTTTAATCCTGGCCATGTTCAAACGGGTTCTACTATTTTTGTAAATGCTGACTGCCTCGAATATTTCTTTTCCGTTATACACCCTAAGATTCAAGCGCGGTATATCTTGGTAACGCATAATAGTGACAACGGCGTCCCCGGACAATTTGTTTCATTTTTAGATGATGAACGGCTTGCTGCTTGGTTTGGTCAAAATATCACGCACGCGCATCAAAAGCTTTTTCCTATACCAATTGGAATATCTAATAAACATTGGTTCAATGGTGACCCAAAGATTCTTGAAAGGTCGATGAACCAACCGCGAAGCAAAAGACATCTTCTTTATATGAATTTCGTCGCAACAACAAATTATACCGAACGCACGCGTGTAAAAGAGTACTTTAGAGCAAAAACGTTCTGTTATAATCCATCGTACCAACCCTATGAACGCTACCTTGAAGATATTGCTGAATCTCGCTTTGTCATAAGCCCCGCAGGTAATGGCATCGATTGCGTAAGAACATGGGAGGCCCTTTTATTAGGGAGTATTGCCATTGTTAAGCATTCAAGCATTGATCCACTCTTTCAAGATCTTCCAGTTCTGCTTATTGATGATTGGTCGCAAATAACTGAAGAATATCTCAATCAAGCATATGAACAGATGAAACAAAGGTCCTATAACTGGGAAAAAATCTATGCTCCTTATTGGATCAATCAGATCCATGCCCTACAGGCCACTCTACAGCGGAGACACGCATAACTCTCATCACACCCACGAGTTTGCCCAGTGGTGAATAGCTAAGCTTTCAGGTCGTATAAACTGTTCTATAAAATCACGGTTTTTATTAAACCGCCATGCTCCAGGCCACGGATAAAAGTAGGTGGGAGGAAAAGGGACACAGCGCCCGATTGGGTCACCGGCCGCAATCGCTTCTTTTAAGCATTTAGTAAAATGGTGAGGCCCGGTACGATGCATAATATCATCAGCCCATGTCAATCCCGGCAACGGCTCATGCCGTATTCCCTCTATGCAGCGCTTGAGCACGGGATGCTGTGGCGTTGATGCAAGCAGACCATTAAATACGGTGCACACACCGCCTCCTGAGTTGACTGCTGCGCCGGTATAAAAATCGCAGCAATGGTGTAATGCATCAAACGGTTGTAAACACTCAAAGTCTGTATCTACATATAATCCGCCAAAAAGATACAAAATCTCATACCGCGCGATATCAGACTTTTCCCCCCAATTGGTAGCCGCATCATACGCTGTTTGATTAACAAGCTGTAACTGCGCCACTCGTGCATCGTCCCACAGAATAAAAAGCCAACCGGGATTATGCTGTCGCCACGTTGCTATAAATCGCTGAGCCGACTCTGGCAAAGGGCTACCAAGCCAGATGTGATGAATAATCTTTGGTATGCGTGGTTGCTTGGTATAGAGCCTATCGGTGACAATGTAGGTAGTATACAGGTTTGCAAAGGCTTGCCAGTCTGCCAGGTCATCGCTTGTCATACCAGTACGTACACCTTCACATGTATATTTTGCTGTACAAAGCATCGACTCTACAAAATCAACGACCGGAATATACTCATGGTTTTGCTCTTGGGTGCACACTGTTCCAGACCAACTCAGCATAAGGAAAAAGGCAATCTGCTTCGAGTTTCGCAAAATCTCTCTTTTTGTGTACGCAAGCATTGTATATTCTCGCCTCTCAGAGGGTTTCTTATTTCTTGTTCCAAACGACAACGTAATTATTCCAGTTGGTCAGTGGCTCTTCTGGCAAAAGGGTATACGGTATATATGCCTGAGCAAGCATCTGCAACAGTTCATGCTGATACGGCACTTTTATCTGCTCCTGCGGCAGCACATTGCAGGTCAAATATCCTCTTTGTGCATGACGCAGCAACTGGTCTATATAGCGCTGCTGCACCTGTATCGAGCATTCTGAAAATGCATAGTTACTGATCACCAGATCATAGTCTTGCACCGGAAGCTCCTGCTCTGCCGATAGCAACGTAACGTTCTCAACGTTACATGCAGCAAGAAACGCTTGTGTTAAGGCAAGAGGCTCAGGCAAATCGACGATTGTGTATGATTTGAACCTATAGAGATCTGCCAATATTTTACACTGTCCACCGTAGCCGCCACCAATTTCAAGAATTGACAAACCATCGAGCGAGCCAAACAATTTCTCTACATCAGAAGCTATTTTGATATATCGTACGGTTGTAGGGGCTAAAACATCAAGCTCGTCATACTGTGCCACAACGGGGCTGCCTACCAGCTCACTCGTTTTGAAACGATCAACGTACGCAAAAAAATGAGGGCTTTGCTCCTTGATGATACGCAAGCATTCGCGCGCTTGGTAGTCAGTCACATGTTCAAGGCCATATTGATAGAGCGGATCTGATCTAAAGAGCGCAAAGGTTGCAGGCTCTTCTACTGCTTGGGCGCAGAAAAGGCGATAGTCAGGGGCGTCCATGACACTTGTTTTTACCACGCCAGAATCGGTACAAACAGCATAGCAACTTAACAATAGACTACTCACCACTATTGTTGCCGGTGTTACTCTCATCATAATGCGCACAACCCTTTCTTAATCGTTCATAGTAAACAATGCAACCTGCTCTCTATCACACAAGAGCTTCAACTGCCCTTCAAGGCTATCAAAACTAGCATACTCAAGTGTGGCAACCAGATGAGCAAGCGTCATTTTTTTATACAATGCCATACGCAACGTGCCAGGCCGCACCCAACCTTGTGGCGTATAAGCAAACTGCCATGCCTTAGTAAATCCATCAATGTCGCAATAGCGCTTGTGTGCCAATTCAATGGCAGGCGTCTGACAATAAAACGCATATGCCTGTGTCTGCTCTAGCTGCTGCAGACAATATGCAAGATCGATTGATGTGCCAATCTGCGCATCCCCAGGCACAAATAACAGATACTGCGTATCTGAACGTGGGTTGAATACCGTAGAGACCAATGTATCACGCAGATCATTACCCCAGTCAACCCAACAAACATGCGCATATGATTCAGCACCCGCTTGTTCTTGTTTATTGCGGTCATGTGTTAGAACAAATATCGTTCCTACCCCCTGGATATGCTCTTGAACAGCAGCAATTGTTCGTTCTATATTCTGCGTGCCGCTCGTTTGATAGAGTACAACATCAGCTTTTTGTGCAATTGGCTGTGCCGTCAAAGGGTTCTTGGCAAGAGGTCTATAGGCAGGCTTTGCCCGGATCATCTGCTCAAGGCTCAACTGCAGCGCCCGGTTAATCTTGGCGTCCATAAGTGGTGTGACATCATTATACAAATAGGTGATCGTATCGATATACGCGTGATGATGCCCACACAGCTCCATCATAGGGATAGCCCAGCCGACATCTTGTGCAACGGGCAAAAAATACCCTTGATATAAAAGATCTTTAAGCTGCACTTTTCTAAACAACCATGCGTAAAAAGTGCGCAAGTGGCTGGCGATCGTATAATATGATCGAAAACTATTATTGTCGATGAACTTATCTGGAATATCTTCTTGCCAATGCCATGCTGTTCCCGTACTTGCCAACCGCATGCGACCATGCGTCATCCACACATCGGGGTTAGCATATGTACTATTAAGCAACGACAGCACCTGGGCGTCTGCCAAGCAATCATCACCATCTAAGACTGCAATAATGTCGGTTGGTTCGCACCAGGCAATAGCGCGGTAGATATTTTGCAATGCACCAGATCGCTGATGATTTCTGACTAAGGTAACTTTGCACGGTAGTTCATGATTACGCACATATGCCTCAATATGATCGCCGGTACCATCTGGCGAACAATCATCGGTAATGATGATCTCAAAATTGCTATAGTTTTGAGTTAATGCTGAAACCAGGCTGCCTTCATACCACAGCAGGTTGTTATATGAAGCGGTGACAATAACGATATGTTTTTCATCTGAAGGGATCTCCTTCTGCCCTGACGGGTGAAAAACGGCAACTGAAAAATCTGCTGCCACAGCTCTTGCTGTCAACAGAACGCACAAAAAAAGCGCCTCGTAGATTCTTTTCATAGGAGAGCTGCTATTTTTTGTTGTAGATCTACCGCTGGAGCATAGTCAGGATTGCGCTCTACTGTTTGTTGCGCATACTGCAACGCAACATCATAATCGGCGGCATCGTATGCTGCCTGCGCACTATACCAATAGATACGCCAATGTGTGTATCCTCTTTCAAGAACCTTTCTAAATGCAGTC
This sequence comes from uncultured Pseudomonadota bacterium, assembly GCA_964533545.1. GTDB lineage: Bacteria > Babelota > Babeliae > Babelales > Vermiphilaceae > JAFEAZ01. The sequence goes on from CAZHJT010000009.1 coordinate 27,339, forward strand.
TGCGCTAGTTTTGGCCATGTTTTGGCAATCATTAAGCCATACCATAAAAACGCATGGACATCCTCTTGCTGCCTCATTGCTCTTTCGTGCAAAAGAAAGATCAAAACATCCTTCTCTTGATCAGGAACAGAAATAAGCGCTTCCTGTTCAACAATAGACGACGACAAATCGCCATCACCATCATATAATCTGCTATACGTGCAGGCATGCATCACCGGCGAGATTGAGGGGTTATAACGGACTGCATCATACGCAATGAGCGTATCCCCATACAACACACATGCATAGTTTGGGTTGATCGCTTTCAACAATTGGCACACTTTTTGTAGTGATGGATACCCAGGGCATGCTGCAAGTTCTTGCTGTTTATATAACGAACCGAAGCAACGGACATCGTCGATCATAATAACCGCATCGCCCATATTATTATCAGCAAGCGCTTTTAATTCGCCAATAATCGGTGTCGACTGATCATTATACTGCGTAGTTACCCCTCCCGAATAATGGGCATCGAGCCAAAAAACCATCCGATGTGCATCAGCATGCCGCTGCGAGCAAAATCTATCTAAAAAAAAGACCGAGTGACCATTATATAACTGTACATTCGAATATGCCTGCAGACGTTGAGTAGCATTTTTATACAGATCCTCGCTCATTTCAACTGAATGAACCTGACTACACAGAGTCGCTGCAACGCCAGTCGTTTCACCACAATAAGTTCCTGTCTCTACAAAAATCGATCTATCAAACGCAGTACAGATATCTCGTAAAAAGGAAGGGCTCATAACATGCGTATGTCCATCTTTATTATAAGAAAATCGTAACGTGGAACCCTGTAAAGACTGAAAACATAGCAACAACAAGATGAGGCTCTGCTTCTTGAACATACTTATCCCTTTTTTAGCAAGAATTATATCGCAGGCACACAATAGAATGCGTTTAAAAATCTGTCAATATCAATGTAGAGCTCTTAGAAAGCACAATAATACCTCTGATAGATGCAACCACTATCAGGCATAATATCCTTAAAGAGATCAATTGCTAAGCGTATAAAGCTATGGTATATCTTCCGCTGCACCAGTTATTACGAGATTACTATTAAAGGGAAAATCATATGAAGAGAAGCATCATAGCCTTACTGTCTCTACTAAGTACCTACACCTACCCGGCACTATTTATTGATACCACTCAAGACAGCTTCAGCCAGCTCTACAAAGCTGATTTGATCAATGGAGACGGGCCGATTCGCTTGCATCTCGGCTGTGGACAGATCTATCTTGCCGATTATATAAATATCGATTTTTCTTCTGCAGATCATACATTCCAAACTAATTCCGTTGCCGATGCCTATGCAGACATTACACAGCTTAATTTTCCAGCCAACAGTATTGATGAGATTCGTTCTCATCATATTTTTGAGCATTTTGATCGACAAACGGCACTCGCGCTGCTGTGCGCATGGCAGACATGGCTTAAACCGGGTGGTCTTCTTATTATTGAAACACCAGACTTTGAAGCCAGTATCCGTGTTATGCTCACTCCTCAGCTGTCATACCAAGAAAAACAGGTTACCCTGCGACACATTTTCGGCTCTCATGAGGCTCATTGGGCCTACCATTATGATGGCTGGTATAAAGAAAAATTTGAGCATATACTCGCTGCACTCGGTTTTTCTACCATAAGCCATGAATTAATTGCATACTACTATCTTATTCCAAGCATACTGATCACTGCTCAAAAATCTCAATTGATACCGATTGAGGTGCTGAACCGCACGAGTAAAGCGCTATTACGTGAAAGCATGGTCACCAGCAGCGAATCATCGCTGTGGGAAATCTGGTGTTCAGCTTTTGACAAAGCGCTCAAAGAGCTGCATCTCTCGACCCTGCGTCTATCACCGATCGCCAAACCGAAAGGGGTATTCCGCGTGCGCAGCGGTATTATTAACCTGCGCAAAATCTTCGATAGCTATTTTTTTGCCCGAGAGAAAGAGCTCCAACAGCTCTTGCGTTGTCGATGAATGCATGAAGCGATTGCCGCTATAGACTTCTTGCACACGGTTGCACGGTATGTTAACAATTTTAGACTGGATATAGCAAAGGCCTATCGCATACTGATTAGCTACTCCTTGTTGCGCCCAATGCCCTTCAAGCTGATTAGGGCCTGCGTACGGCAGATCAAACAATGCTTGTTTGATAGCTGCTTTGCGGTATATGGTCATATCGACCGTATTCGGATACCCCCAGTCATATTTACCACGACTTAATTGCCACGCAATAATCGAGGGCGTAAGCTGTTGTAATCGAGGCAGCGGTTGCGGGCATGAAAGCATATAACATTCAGTGAGGTTCGCACCCAAGCGTAAATAAAAGCCATACGCATTTGTTTTCTGCAGGGCCTGGACGCACTGAGCAAAATCAAGTGTATCTTTGACGATAATGTCATCAACGGCAAAAACCACATACTCACTCGGCGAACCAAACGTTGCCTGCAGGGTCAATGGTTTAAAATCTGCATGTGGATCGTTGCCTTGTGGCAAGAAAACAAAATCGGGAAAATCTGCACGCACCACCTCATAGGCTGCGCGATAGTCGTCCGTGTCTGCGCGATAGATAACCGACACGAGGCCACAGCCCGACACTACATGTTGTTGCAGTGATTCACACAGCGCATACAGTTGCGCAGGCCGATGGTACGAAAAGATAACCACATCCACCGATGTAGTAACATCAGGCTGAGCGGCTTGACCTCTCAGGGGGCTACTGATCAACGGAATCAATATATAACAGAAAAACAGAAAAACCGGGTATCTCACGCGCTTATCTTTACTCATAACAAAGCCCTTTTTATGGAGTTGCGATTCGCCTAACCTTTGTTCAAAAATCAGTGCTACGATACTCTATGCTCAAAGCATCGTCAATTACAGCGATCAAAGACTGCGCTAATTGCGTATGCTTTTTTTTCTGATAAGCTCACCCCCAATTCTGCATACGCTCAAAAAAAGGGGTTACTCATGAAAAAGAAGATATCACTCAAAATAGTATTGTTGATAGCACTTGCTTTATGGTGCAAATATATCTGCCCGCACACGATGGTTATTGCCGGCGAGCCTGCCTGTAACGACCCAGACTATCTGCAAGAAGGACGCAAGCCCCATCGCGTTATGAATACGGTTTTAGAGGCGTGGTATCAGATCGTTGATGAGCTTGAACGGTGTGGGATTACAACAACCGTTATAGGAAGAGATAGACTGCAGGAGCATCCGTCGGCAGACCTCTATATCTTCTGGGACATGCCAAACTTTTATGATAACCCTATGATTGCACAGATTGCCGATAAAGCGATGGTTGTTTTATGTGAGCCGATTTCAATTTTTGGACAGTATAACCCGTGGATGTTGCGCCATTTCAAGCGCGTGTTCACGTGGGATGATCAGTTTGCACAGACCTTCGATTTTACCAAATACTGTTTACCGGTGTTGAAACCGTATCAAGGGTCAACAATTCCCTTTGCGCAAAAAAAATTGGCCTGCATGATCTGTGGTAATAAATCGTCGTGGTGTGATCGAGAGCTTTATTCTGATCGTCGCAGCATAATCAACTTCTTTTCAGACAGATACCCCGATCTATTCGATCTCTATGGCCCTGGCTGGGATGGCGTTTCCACCTATAAAGGCATGCCGCACGCCAAGCTCCCCTGCTTGCAACAGTATCGCTTTAACATCTGTTTAGAAAATACCCGTAACACAACGGGCTATATCACGGAAAAGATTTTCGATGCAATGCAGGCCGGCTGCATACCGGTCTATGCAGGCGCAAGCAATATGGACAGCTATATTCCTCGCACCTGCTATATTGCGTATGAAGATTTTACCTCACTTGAAACACTCAAAGAGCGCATGTGTGCGGTAACTGAACAAGAATATGAGCAGTATCAAGAAAATATCCGCGCATACCTAGCTTCACCAGAAGCACAACAGTTTTCTATTGAAAGCTTTGTAGCATTGTTTCTAGGCGAGATTAAGCAGTTTTTTGGCGTATAAGTTTAATAACGGCTCTAGCGTTTCAATACTCTTTTAATCTTCATTGTTTGCCTAAAAAGAGTCCAACTTGTTGATGGAACTCAACATCATGGGTAACCTCTGCTAGCGCCGTTGTAGCAGGTAATGGATTAAGAGACCTTTTTGTTGCAAGAGCAGCTCTTTCTTGAGCCACCCATGCAAGAACTTCATTTTTTTTCTGTTGCGACTTGAGCACCCCTTTTATTCCTGTGTGGCGTTCCTCAAGATCATTGAGCGATTCTTCTTGTGCATTTAACATTGTATGAAAAGTTCTTCCCATACGTATATGTGCTGCAGCCCAATCCTGTTCATCTTCTCGCTCCAACATTCGTTGCTCCCGATCCTGTATTCGTTGAATCCGTTCCAATATTTCTTGGTTGAGCTCCAATATAGTTTTTTCTACTGGCGCATTGTCGCTACTCACTAGAGACGTTGTGGATACCACGCTGCATAACAATAGACTCACTCTCAATAGATTTGTCTTCATAACAAAACTCCTGTGCAACAAAGGTGATTATAAACACTAAAACAACGTTTCTAGTTTTGGATAGGCCTGTTTTTTGCGAATGACACCCTCTATGTGCAACTGCAGCCAGCGAGAGAGCCGATGATCACTTAATGGATTGGTTCCGTTATATTCGTACAGCACTTTATCAATAAATTTAAAGTTATCGCAGGCCATCTCGATCATAGGGACCATAATCGCCACATCCCATGCCATCATATAAAAATGGCCCTGTGTATCCATAAGATCCGCTTTGTCGATTTTGTGAAAAAGTCCCGCATAAAAGGTACGCAGATGTGATGGCAAAATACCACTCTCTCTAAAACCTCTGGTACGCACCACCTCTTCGGGCATATCGCAACAAAAACCATGCTTTCCTGATGGCCACTCAACAAACTGCCCATAGGTCATCCATACCGACGCATCTGCATAGATGCTGGCAAGGTACGAGAGCACATCAGTACCATTAAATGCATCATCGCCATCAAGAAGAACAACCACTTCATCGGGCTCACAACTGGTAACCGCGTTATAAATGTTTTCAAGCGCTCCTTTGCGCGTCGTGTTACACACAAGCGTGACATTATCCTGCATGCCTGATTCTACGACAAACTGCTCAACCGCTTTGCCGGTACCATCAGGTGAGCAATCGTCGGTATAGATCATACGCCACAGATGACACGGATAATCTTGATTAAAGACCGATTCTAAGTTTCTCTTATACCAGTTCTGATTGTTGTAACTTGGCGTAATAATCACAAATCGTGTGCCCGTCGCTGCCTGTAAAGAAAGTACACAGAATGTTGCCGCAACAAAGATACTCATCATGCGCTTCATGCTCATCTAACCCCATTTTTTAAGAATTAATCGATGCTCAAAATCTCGAAACTGGGCTTACAATAGCGCATATGGAGATAAAAGCAATAAGATCAGCGGTCGCAACAACAACAGAAAATTGCTTTAAGTTTATAACGCAGCCCCTGCCGATGCCGGCTGCTCAGCTGACGCACAAGCACTGGATCAGGTTCAAAGAAATCAGCTCGTCGCGAGGTATATTCTCTTGTAATAGGAGGCCTGCTTGGCAAAGCTCCTGACAACAACTCTTGGCCCGCAGTAACCATGAAAGCTTCTTCCCCAACCTGCTCGCGCACATATGCTTCTGGCGAATCGATCATTGTGCTAAAAAAGTCTCGTTCGCTATCTACAGGAAATTCTATTATTGGCGGTAGTTTCGGTGATGAGGCATCAAAAGAGCGCGGTCTCTGATACGCGGACGGCACTCGATTACCTGCGGGAGAAGCACTAACGGCCTGCCGTTGCTGCTGCTGTGAGGGCTCTTGATTGGCATCAGGAGCTTCTTGCAACAACTCTTGGCGTGCTGCAATCCGCAAAGCCTTTTGCCTTTCTCGTTCTGCCCGTTCCTCTGCTGCTAACGCATGTTGTAGATACACCCTGTTTTTTATCTCTTGCCTCGTGCGCGCAAACTCTTCGTTTGCTTGAGCATCTTTCAGTCGTTGCTCCTGCTCATATTTAGTTCTTTGCTCATGCGTCATATAGGCTTCGTCACGGTGACCAGCAACCAATAAAGAGGTGATGCTGAGGAGATAGATAGATAAACATTGTTTTAACATGACACAACTCCATCACATACAACAAAAAGAACAGCTTTCATCTTAGAGCTCCGTTTGACAGAGATCAAGTCTATGGCTGTTCTTTTTATAAAAGATAGAGTTTTAGAAAGTGCAGTCGTTGATCATGTATTAGGCAAAGAACCGATCAACATCAAATTCTTCTGCTGCTGGTGCTTCGTTGCCCTGAGCTACAAGAGCGGGATTTGCTGGCAAAGCTCTTAAGCCCGCTGCAACTGACAAAAAGGTATGGTTGCGGTTCACACGAGCAACCGCTTGGTCTGTAAATGATGCTATTCTGCCTGCCTGCTGAACGCCTTCCTGCCGCACGCCTTGTTGCGGCATAGCCGGTTGTGGCAACAGCCATTCCACAGCTGCTCCTTGCCCTGCTGTGGTTTCTTGCTCTACTCCAGAGGCAAAAGAGGTAGCGCTGGTGATGACCAGAACAGAAAACAACATATATTTGTTTACGATTAACATAAAAATCTCCTAAAAATCCGTTAAATACCCTACTTACAAATAGGGTGCAGTTAGATCTTCGCACCGGGCTGGCGCTTTCTACGCTGAAAGACTTTTGCTACAGAAAACAGCATCTTTCTTTGCCGCCGATTCTTGCTCGCAGTATTGCTTCTTCGCGGCGAAGTGCTTCTTCTTGTTCTCGAAGCGCTGCGGCTAGAACAACCTCACGTAGCATCCCTAAAATAGTAAGGTTCTGCCCTACTTCACTAGGCACTCGCCACGATGAAAGCTGATTCTCAGGATTAAATGACTTATTTCTAAAATCTGTCGATCTTTTCTTCTTCTCGCGCGATTGTCTTTGGGCCAAGATCGCTCTCATTTGTGGCGCTTGCCATGACTTAGCTTCTTGTTCAGCTGCAGATACAAAAGAGGCTGCGCAGGTGATAACCAGGGCAGAAAACAGCATATATTTGTTTACGAATGTCATAGTAACCTCATGTTGAGTCTGCAAAATTATGAAGAAAGGGACGAAACAAAAACAAGAGCAGAAGCTTAACTTTTTTGCTCTGTACTTGCGGATTTGCGAGCCTGTTGGCGCATATATGCCCCAAGTTGTTCAAAACAAGTACCTCCGCCTTTCGCAAAAAAACGATCGTCTAGTTGTTGCCCGCAGAGAGTAACAGACATAGGGGGTAGCAGGTGGTAGAATTTGGTAGAAAGATTCTTCGTATCTGGACAATCGCATCGTTGGATCGTTTCGCGCTTCCTCTCTTCAATCCTCTTCTTTGCAGCGACAGCCTGCTTAGGAGTAGCATAATAACAGCGCCCAGAAGAATCGGTTCCACAGGTTCGAAGCGAAAAAGCGGGAGCAACTGAGCTGCAATTATATTGTTGCACCGTCGACAAGATCGTGGAATTAGTTAAAAACTGCTTATCCTCCGCCATATCAGGCAAAATGACAAGTTCCTCAACAGGTGGAAGCACCAAATCATCAATGATTGGAGAAAAATAATTCTCCTTACCTCTCAAAAAAGGCGCTCTTGGACATGGATCTTCTTTAATGACTTCCAAAATAGGGCTAAAAGGTCGTCGTGACAACGCCTGCTTTGGTGTGGGTTTTGTCGATCGCCTTTCCGCAGCATCAATGGCTAAAAAGACACTCTGAGCAATAAGAACAGAAAATAAAACTCTTTTCAACGCCGACATAGAAACCTCTTGGGAACATGGTTAAATAATCAATAAGAAATAATAGTATACGCAAAAAAATGCATATATACTAATGCTTTCAGCGGCAAATTTTCTTATTGAATGGCCCATAGACCTAAAAAAAGGGCTGCTGTTGGCCCTTGAGTAGGATTTCAGGATGAAATATCTGAATTGGTCGGGCAGCAGGTAACGAGGGAAGAAAGGGAAAACTGGAGAGCGTATTATCTATTCGTGCGTAGCGGCGGCGGCATTGGTTTTATACTGGCTTATTTTTTCAGCACACGAGCGATGATCAGAGGCATAGAAGCCCTGTCGCACTTCTTGATCGCCTCTTTTAGAACAAATATCACATAGCAGGTGCAGCACTGGAACCGTAGGCGATGCGCCAACAGACGCCTGCTCAGAATGCGTGTATTATTTGTAGCCTTGATTGTTGCTGCTTATGAACTTGGTCAATTCGCGTACAAAATGAAGATAGACGGTGCCGGTAGGGCCATTACGCTGTTTACCAATAATAAGTTCGGCAGAATCAGGATTTTCCGTATCAGGGTTATAGACAACATCACGATACAAAAACATAATAAGATCAGCATCCTGCTCAATCGCACCAGATTCACGCAAATCTGAAAGCATCGGTCGTTTGTCCATACGGCTATCAACCGCACGCGACAGCTGCGACAACGCTATGATCGGTATCTCAAGCTCCTTGGCAAGTGCCTTTAAAGAGCGTGAAATTTCAGAAACCTCTTGATGTCTATTTTCATGAGGTCGGCTGCTGTGGATCAGCTGGAGATAATCGATCACTAACAACTGTAGATTATGTTCAGCTTTAAGCTTTCGCGCCTTAGCACGTAAATCCATAAGACTTAACATCGCTGTATCATCGATAAAGAGCTTCATGTCAGCCAAGCGGGCAGCAACGCTCGTCAACTCAATCCATTCATCAGAGGTAATACTCGCATTTCTGATATTATGGTGTCCGATGCCGGACTCTGACGATAACAAACGCAAACTGAGCTGTTCGGCAGGCATTTCAAGCGAGAAAAAACCGACGGTTGCCCCTTCAGCTGCAGCATTGGCTGCCAACCCGAGCGCTATACCCGTTTTACCCATAGAAGGACGCCCTGCTACAACGATCAGATCACCTTTTTGAAAACCGGAGGTCATCTCATCAAGCTTTTCATACCCAGTTGGCACACCAGTCACACCCTTTGCATGACTCTTGATACTTGAAAGATGTTGGAACGTCTTTTTAAGCCAAATATTGAGCTGCACAAATGATTCGTCAGCCCGCCGATTGGCAATCTGAAAGATCGTCTTTTCAGCATTATCAAGTACAGCGTCGATACCCTGATTGTTCTGTGTATAACACTCATTAATAATACCTGCTGCCGAGCGGATGAGCTCGCGCAACACCGACTTTTCTTTAATCATGGTGGCATGCTGCTCAAGCAACCCAAGTGCTGGTATATCTTCTTGCAATGAGATCAAAAAGATTACGCCACCAACCTTCTCTAACGCATTCTGCTTTAAAAGCTCGTCTTGCAACGTGACAATATCAATACGCTTAAGCTGACCAGAAAGACTCAAAATAGCCTGAAAAACAAGCTGGTGAGGTATGTAATAGAAGTCCTCGGGGCTTATAATTTCAGCAATGCGCCCAACATGGATGTCATCAAGCAGAAGCGCTCCCAAGACAGCCTTCTCGGCCTCTTGGCTTGCTGGCAAACTTTTGCCCAAAATCTTATCTGGCAGCTGGAAAGATTGTTTATCCGGAAATTGTCGCTGTTTAAGCATGTACCACCATGTTATAGAATCATGCTGTTATTCAGCAACAACAGACAACTTGATTTTTGGTTGCAGTTTTGAAGATAGCTTGACGGTGACCTCATAGGTTCCGGTCGCTTTAATCAATTTACCACCATCAAACTCTATCTGACTTTTGCCAACACTTTCACCCTTTTCAGCCAACAGATCAACCACTTCTCCTGAAGAAACTGAGCCGTACAGCTTGCCATCATCATGTGTTTTGCGTTTCAAGGTAAGCTTAATGCTTTTAATGCGCTCTGCGCGTAATGATGTCTGCGTAGCAATAACTTCGCTGCGCTGCTCAACAACACGCACTCTATTTGCAAAAGATTTTTCGTTCTTTTCAGTAACTTCAAGACCGAGCTTGCGCGCTATAAGAAAATTATGAGCAAAACCATCTGCAACCTTAACGATCTCACCGGCGCAACCTACTTTTTCAACATCCTTTAAAAGAAATACTCGTACCTGCTTGCTCATTATAACACCTCAAACTCATAAAAATAATTGTTCAATCTCTTTACCCTGCCAGTATACCCTAATTTACAGCCTTTGGAATCATGACCGACGGCAAATAACAGACGGGAACATTAGGACGTATGCATGCGCCAAACTCATGAGCAATATACAAAATAGTGCGCCCATACCGCTGTGCTTGTAGACGAGCATATAAAAACATCAACTGCCGCCAATAGGCAACAAACCAACTATCATTCACCAACCACAGTATCGTGTCCGCCTGATCATCAGGACGCGGACAATTAAAGAAAAGATCGGAACATATATAGGGAGCAACCGGCATCTCTAGTGCCAGATAGATCGTATGATCCTGTCGATCTACCGCGTCAGGCGCATGAAATATCTTTTTGTTCTTTAATAAAAATTCAGAGAACAATCTACTTGCGCTCCATGGCCAGGGCATATATTCGGCAAAAGGTAGACGCGTCTTTTTGTCATAGGTCTGACCTATATGACGATCACGCAAGCAAAAGAGCGTATTCATCCGTTCTTCGCCAGATACCCCACAGGAGTGATGACTGCCTATGACGACCGTCACGTCAGGCACATGCCACAACACATTGTCTATCCATAATTGTCGCACATCATCACGCAGATCAAGAGCAAAAGGGAACGTAGACTCAGGAAACAGAATACAGGATGCCTGTGGAAATAGACGCACTGCGCGACAGATCTGTTCATTAATCGCGCAGGCAACTGCAAGCGGCTGCACATCGATCATCTGTTTGTGGTACGCGGGTGGCTGCGCATACACACAGCGTTGTTCATACGCACACGCTGACGGCTGCCGACGCACAAAAAAACCTACGCAAAATGGCGCAAAAAAAATAGCCGCCGTCATCAGACACCACATACGCTGCTGTGACCGCCACAGCCCCTGCGCTAGACAGGCCGATCCAACACAAAGGCACAGCACCAAAAGAGCATGCGGCACGTGACCAAGCGCCCATGACCAACAATCACCCTGAGCTAACGGCAGCAATGGATAAGCAAAAACATACCCGCGCGGCAAACAGATGCATCTGAAAAAGAGCGTATCTACCAGATAGATATACAGATTCGTAGCCAAGACCCATATACACAAACGATGCCATGAGGCCATGCGCCGCGCACACCATGCCGCACCAGCAAACCAGCATGCCGACACCAAGCAGCTGTACAGAATAAGCAGCATACTGACCACACAAGCGCTCGTCAGCGGCGCCTGTTGCACAAGCATGTAGATCAAGGCATGCATATGGAGCAGAAAAAAAAGAGCGCCCCACCAGAACCCTTGAGCGGCATAACACCGTGCTGATCGGTTTGGATGCGTTATACTATACCCATAGAGTGGAATCAACCAGACAAAGACACACCAGTGACAGGCTACTGGAAACAGAAACGCAGACGCATACAGGAGCGCCGATAGCGCTATTAATGGATCAACAGGACTGCCCATGCATGCCCCACTGCGCCATAATAACCGCTTTTGGATCTTGTTTGTCGTGCTTCAGCAGTACTGCTGCATTGGCTTTCTGTTTCGCTTTGCACGATGGTGAAGGCGCCTTTGTCTCAACCTCAAGCGTTGCAACAAGCTGTATGCCATCACTCTTTTGGCTACTTATGACATACCCATTTGCCATGATATTCTCGCTCAATGGCCATGTACCCTGATACAGCACGATCGGCTCGACTGCTTTGCACAGATCATCAAACTTTTGTTGAGCGATGACAGTTCCATAGACGAGCAGCGCGTTCGCCGACTGTTGTTGTTGAAAACGTTGCTGACGCACGCAAGCAACCTCATGTAACAAAGAAGCCGTATACCAACTTGCTGTTGTTGCAATCACCAACACAGTAGAGATACACAGCAGCATAAGTAATGCTGATCCGGGTGATGCTTTCATAGGCGCGCTCCTGAACGTAATGCTACCGTTGTTGCTGCCTGCCGTTTACCGTCAGATCAACTAAGAAGATATGCGTGCTATCGTCGCTGGCCACCTCAATCTGATACCAGATACCGGGCGGCAGATATGATCGCGTGCGCTCTACCCATCGCTGTGCCGCATGATCGAAAACACCTTTTGAGCGCACAATACCTTTGTGCGTATTTTCAAAACCGACATCACCATACGCTGTTGCCCAAATAGTCTGTTGAGCCGTTGCTCGCTTCCATGCCGCCTTATCCATCGGTGCACAGGCAAGATCATCGGCGATCAGATCAAGTATCATTGCCAGCTGCGCATTCTGCTGTTGCATGGCCAACGCGTGCGTGGTGCGCATATACAGATCAACGGCGTATGACATACTCACTATCGACAACACAACGAGTATGAACAGCGAAAGCATCGTCTCGAACAATATAAACCCACCGCGTGCAAATCTTACTCTGTTATTCATGCGCCGCTCACTCTTTGACAGATAATAAAGGAGGTAGTGGTTGGCGATCCGCTCACCGCAACCCATGAGGTTTTGACGAGCAGAAACTGCACAGCACCGTCATTGAATGCACTCTCTGGTAGAGGGTTATTGCGTGGTGTGATGCTGACCGTGATACCGTCTATAGTGGTTGATGGCGCGTAGGTGCCCGTACCATACCATCGCTCAAGAACGCGCCGCGTCACGGCAACGGCAGCATCTCTTTTTTGTGCATCACCACACAAGGCATAGGTCTGCGCTTGATACAACGCAACACCAGAGACGGTGCCAATAAAAAGTGTTATTGCTACGAGTAGCTCGATCAGCATAAAACCTGCGTTGTTACGATGATTTGCTTGGTATGTTGTTGCCGATTTCATGCCACTACTTTCATAAAAAACTGGCCGCGCTATACTGATTATTCTCGATAAGCCCTGTTATAAATCATACGCTTTAGTAGGAGCCTTTATGAAACTACGTACTCTATTGCTTACGCTGTTATTCGTGACCTCATACGCTCTGCCAGCGGCACCACAACCAATGATGATGCCAACCGAAGAAGAACTTATAAAAATGAATCAAGAAATTGAAGCATTTCGTTCAAGTATGACGCAAGAACAGCGCAACGAGTTCGACAAACAGGTCGAAGAGCTTTCAAAAATCATGGAAAACATGTCAGAAAAAGAGCTCGAAGAGTTTATAACGACTGTATTTAATGAACCACAACCCGCTGCACCAGCGCCAACACCTATGCCGATGCCTGCACCAACTCCGGTACAGCCAGCAAAACCGGAAGAACCGTTATACAAACCATCAACCGTATCGGCTAAAACGATCGAATCGGCAAAAATGCTTATTGCCGGTCTTGTTAGCCATCTGGAAAGCTTCCTGCTCAAAGCAAGCTTAATCTCTGATCTTGATAGTAAACTGCAATCGTTGATTCCTGCCGCTCTGCTTGCCGACAAAAAAGAGCTCACCTGGCAAGAGCTCAAGCAAAGTATCGAGCAGCTTATAAGCTCACTAAGAGTTATTTCCGCACGAGATCCAGCCAATGGGCATTATTATTATCTCGGCTCATTGATTGAGCAGGATGCACTTTATCAAAACATTGTGCGGCTCAATGACACGATTGCTCGCAACGAACCCACTATTAAAGTCCTTTCATTTGGTTTCGATGAACTCAGCCAAGAATCATACAAGCCCACTGGTCTTCTGTTGGGCGCTCTTGTCCAAGCAATCTACACGCAACAGATGATTGCTGAAATTCAAAAACTATTCTTAGCATTTGAACCACAAGCTAAAAAAGTTATGGAACAGGAAGAAGCAACCCGTAAGCGAGCAGTTGAAGAATCGAGAAGGCCGATATCACAAGCGCCAATGCGTTCAGGTGGCATGCTCATCGACGATTATGCAACAGGCGGCGGTTACAAACCGGGCACCAGCGATCTGTATGGTTATGGCGCTTCTCCTTATGTTTCGCCAGCAGTCCCAGCTCCTGCACCATCAGCATACCCAAGCATTGATACGACAAGCACGCCAGGATCAAAAACGGCTGCACCAGGAAAACCGATCCCAGGCAGCGATGCCGCAGAAAAAAAGGAGAAAGATGCGGCGGTAAAAAAAGATAAGGCTGATGCTACTCCTGATAAGAAAAATACCGATTCTGCCGAAAAAATAACGGAAAAGATTGAAGGCTTTCTTGAAGATTGCATTATTGCAATCAAGGCAAAA
>CAZHJT010000010.1:0-807 GCA_964533545.1 uncultured Pseudomonadota bacterium
CTACTCAATTGCTCTTTAGAGTAGATTGTCTCAACTGCCAAGAGCAATACTTTTTATCATGTAAGGTGAAGCACAAGCGTTAGAAGTCAGGTCCCCGTTTTCTGTCGATGCATTATCAGCTCTTGATGACAGATCCCGGGGATGCCTTACAATGTTTTTCGCTCTTTACACGTTAAACTTGATGTTCACGACATCGCCATCTTGCACTATGTAATCTTGCCCCTCCCGGCGCAATTTGCCTGTGTCACGCAACGCTGCTTCGCTACCAGCCTTAAAAAGATCTGCAGCGTTAAATACATCGGCGCAAATAAAACCACGTTCAAGATCGGAGTGGATCTCGCCAGCCGCTTTGCGAATAGAGATGCCCTTGATGATAGGCCATGCGTGTGCTTCTTTAGGACCGCAGGTGAAAAAGGTTATTAAACCAAGATGCTTGTAGGTTGCGCGAATAATGGCATCAACGCCACGCTCTTGCAGCCCAAGCATACCCATAATTTCTGTCGCTTCTTCGTCCGATAATTGTGTAAGCTCCGATTCAGCCTTGGCCGATACGGGAATAATGTTCTGCGTGCCGAATTTTTTGACCAGCGCTTGAAAATGTTTGTTTTGTTCAAACGCGTTACCATCAAGTTCATATTCTGCAACATTAGCGATGATCAGAAACTTTTTTGTCGACAGCAAGGGGAGCATAGGCACGGTAGCAGCGTTCATATGTTTACGCGCCGTATCACCATCACCGTCGTCAAGAGCCTGTTTGATCTTAGTCAACAGCTCAAGCTCGATTGCAAGGATTTGTGCTAGCTCAGG
>CAZHJT010000010.1:817-2034 GCA_964533545.1 uncultured Pseudomonadota bacterium
ACGGCCAGACCGGAACCGTTCAGCGTGTGCAGCAGCTCAGGCTTGCCTTGCGCGCCCTTAATATCTCTTGGCAGACGTTCTAAGCGTTTGTTGACCGATTCAAGATCTTTGAGCATGAGTTCATGAAGAATAACTTCATAGTCTTCGACTGGGTCAACCTCTGATTGGTGAATGATGTTCGGGTCTTCAAAACAACGCAACACATGCAACAGAAGATCGACTTCACGAATGTGGCTCAAGAACTGGTTGCCAAGACCTTCGCCGCTTGCAGCACCTTTGACCAGGCCGGCAATATCAACAAAGGTGACTGTAGCAGGTATTTTTTTCTGCGAGCCATAGGTTTGTAAAAACTGATCAAGGCGCGTATCGGGAACCTCAGTGATGGCCACATGAGGGTCTATGGTGCAAAAAGGGTAATTTTCTGCAGGAATGCTTGATTTTGTAAGTGCGTTAAACAGTGTAGATTTGCCTACGTTTGGAAGGCCGACGAGGCCCGCTTTTATGCCCATGAATAATTCTTTTTATAAAATGGTGAAACTAGAAGCACTGTGATAAGTGTGCTGCAAAATTACGCATTGGGCAAATCTATATTGTTGCAATTGCCGTAGCGCTATGCTAGATAGAATGGTAGGTAGTTGTTTAATCTTATCATGACCGTACTAGAGTAGTATGGCCGATGGTATACATAAAGGGGTGGGTATGATGAAGTGTCTTGGTATGATTGCATGGGTAGTGACAGCGCTTGCGTCAATTGCTATCGGGCTTATGCCATTAGGGTATAAAGTGTTAGACATGCAATGGTTCGTTGCAAACCCTACCGCTGTTATGGTTATTCATTATGTTGTTGGCATTCTTGGCGTTTTAAGCCTTGTAATGTTTTTTGCTTCAGGATTTGGTGGTGGCTGTTGTTCTGGCAAATGCAGCTGCAACCATGGACACAAGGACAACCACAAGAGTCTCTAAAAGAGCGCTTGTAGTAGATATCAAAAAAAGGGCATGCCTTAAAACATGCCCTTTTTTTTGTGCTTAGCTTATGTCGGCATCAAAAGGCTCTTGTCCGCCCTTGTCGCCATCATTCTTGTCGTCGTTTGTTGATCCAGCTGGTTGCTGTTCAGACTTTTCTTTGTACATGATTTCAGCAAGCTTTAATGATGCTTTTGCAAGTTCATCATGAGCAGCTTCAAGCGCTGTAGCATCATTTTCATGCTCTTTGCGTG
>CAZHJT010000010.1:2044-6043 GCA_964533545.1 uncultured Pseudomonadota bacterium
AGCCGTTGCGTCAGCTTCATCAAGCTTTGCTCTATTTTCGCTGAGGTTCTTTTCGATCTCCAGCGTCATGCTATCAAGCTTGTTTCTAGCCTCTACCGTTTCGCGAGCCTTCTTATCTTCAGCTTCATGTTGTTTTGCATCATTAACCATGCGCTCGATATCATCTTTTGAAAGACCGCCGCTTCCGGTAATCGTAATCTTTTGCTCTTTGTTCGTTGCTTTGTCTTTAGCCGATACATTGACGATACCATTGGCGTCGATATCAAAGGTTACTTCGATTTGTGGTTGCCCGCGACGTGCTGGCGCGATACCATCGAGTCTGAACATGCCAAGATCTTTGTTGTCTTTAGCAAATTCACGTTCGCCTTGTACAATACGAATGTCAACGGCAGTCTGATTGTCTTCTGCTGTCGAAAAGACTTGTGATTTGCGTGTTGGGATCGTAGTGTTTCGCTCGATCAAGCGGGTTGTTATACCACCCATGGTTTCGATACCAAGTGACAATGGTGTTACGTCAAGCAATAGGACGTCGGTAACGTCACCAGCAAGAACACCACCTTGTATAGCTGCACCATCGGCAACCACTTCGTCAGGGTTAACCGATTTGTTCGGTTCTTTGCCGAAGAATTCTTTTACTAGTTGTTGTACCTTTGGAATACGGGTAGAACCACCGACTAGAATAACTTCGTCGATCTGAGATGTGCTGACCTTTGCATCAGCGATTGCGCGTTTGCACGGCTCAAGCAGACGAGTAAAGATAGAGCTACATAATGATTCAAGTTTAGCGCGAGAGATCTTTATGGTTAAATGTTTAGGGCCTGATGCATCTGCTGTCAAATACGGTAAATTGATTTCCGTTTCTGCAAGTGATGACAGCTCTTTTTTCGCTTTTTCAGCAGCTTCTTTCAAGCGCTGCAACGCCATTTTGTCTGAAGTGAGATCGATGCCGGATTCTTTTTTGAATTCAGCGATTAAATAATTAACGAGCTGTTGGTCAACGTCATCGCCGCCCAAGTGGGTATCGCCATTGGTTGACTTCACTTCCACAACGCCATCATGTATTTCGAGAATCGAAATATCGAACGTTCCGCCACCAAAGTCGAATACGGCAATGGTACCATTCTTCTTTTTGTCTGCGCCATAGGCAAGAGCTGCGGCAGTCGGTTCGTTAATGATACGTTTTACTTCAAGGCCTGCAATAACGCCCGCATCTTTGGTAGCTTGGCGTTGAGCATCATTGAAGTAGGCTGGCACGGTGATAACCGCTTCGGTTACCGGCTCGCCCAAATATTCTTCGGCAACTTGCTTGAGGTGTGTCAAGATAGCAGCAGAGATTTCTTGAGGGGTATATTCTTTGCCTTGCGCTACAAAAACTACATCACCATTGGCACGTTTTGTTACCTTGTAAGGCATTAGGTGCGCATCTTTTGCCGCTTGATCGTGCGATAAGCCGATGAAGCGCTTTGCTGAGAAAATGGTGTTTTCTGGGTTAGTGACCGCTTGGCGCTTTGCCAGGGTGCCGACCAGGCGTTTGCCGTCTTTGGTAAATGCTACGATAGAAGGGGTTGTGTTGTCGCCTTCTTTGTTAGGGATAACCTTAGTGACGCCGCCTTCAAGAAAGGCTACCACCGAGTTGGTAGTACCCAAGTCTATGCCTATAATTCTTTTGGCCATTAGATTTTAGTCCTTTTGTATAAAGTTATGGCTATATTTTTTACAACGAAACGGTATGTTTTTTTGTTAAACAGTTTCTAAGAAATACAACCTTATTATAAGGTGATTTTGGCAGTTATGTCAAGTTGCTATGTAGAAAATCTAAGTCTTTTTGACTCATATTTATTGTGTGTGCAGTGTAAAGCGCCCATCTGTCATTTTGGTGATGCTTGTTGCGATGTGCTCAAAGGGAACTTGGTGACCGATTCGGTTTGTATGAATGTCGCATAATAAATGAGATGGTGGCTGATTGGCAGCAAAATCTGAGTTGATTTTGCCCCTTGGTTTTTATGGGTCTGATCGGACTATCTTGTGCGAGCGGGGCAGGGTTTTTACGGTTATTTCCGCCACAATTTTGCCCTTGATTTTCGGTCGCGAGGGCACTCCGTCCTGCGCACCGCCGCTAGCCGGCCCCCATTGTCGCTGCGCTCAATGTGGGACATCGGCTGCACGGGGTGCTGGACTACGTGGAAAGGGGTAAAGGAAAGGGTAAGGGGGATAAGGGAATGGATAGGGATAGGGATTAAGATTAAGATAAGAATAGAGTTATAGATATAGAGAGATATATATAGGTGTAAGAGAAAGAGGACAGATAGGCAACGTTATATGCATACGTATATACGAAGACAAGCTCATACCTAACAGACACGAACGCATCTAGCTACACACCTACACGCGTAAACAAGAAGCTCACACAAGCACGAACCAATTGAACGTACGCAGACATATAGGTCATACGCGAACCATAGAACGCCTTTATACATAGTGTCAACGTTGCTCATAGTATTTCAGTAAGCTTTGGAGAAAATAGTCGTAGAAAAGCAAAAGCCGCCTTAACTAATTCCTGAAAAAAGGGAATTGCGCGGGCGGCTTGCTCTTACTTTTAACCTCTTTGGCCACCGGCTTTTTCGGCCAGTATTTTGTCGTCCGCTCTCATTACATCCATTGGGACCACCTTGTATTTTTCGAGACTTTCCCCTCTGTTATTTTTTTGTCCCCTGTTAATAGTAATAATGCCAAGGCCACCGACTGGATTGCCAGTGTTATTGTTAAAAGTCATATCCACACCATGCGGGTAATTAACATGGACGCTCTTGAGGTCACAAATACCAGCCGATATTTTTGCGTTTCCGTTTGGTTGGATAAACATGGCATAATTGTCACTACAGAATATGCCATACCATTTTGCATCCACTCTAACGGTATCTTTGTTGAACCTAGAGCTCTCGATGTAGAGCGTCCAGGCAGCCATGCCATTGACCATCAAAATGGCCATAAGGCTCGCCGCTATCCCTATAAACTTCTTCATCGTGTTTCCTCTTTCGTATTAATTTGAGAAACAAAAACAGCTTTAGTTTGGGCAAGAGCTCTCTTTAGTTAATCGCGGTCTCCGAAAGCATCTCTGCCATCATCCAGCGCTTCCTTTATGAATTGCCGCTTGGCGTCATTGACAGCCTTAAGGACATCGTCACGGAAACGCTGTTCTTTTTCATCGTCGGCTCTCATCTCTGCCAGTGACACCACTTTGTATCGCTCGAGACTGTGCCCATTGGCATCTTTTTCCCGTCTACTGATAGTAATAATCCCAAGACCATCGACTGGATTTGTGAAGAGGTTGTCATCAAAATGCATAGCTACTCCCTGTTGACCTTCTTGATTCGTGACGCTAACGTTCTTGAGCTTGCAAAGACCAGCTCCTATGGTTTTTCTGCCACCTGGCGCTAGCAAGAAGGTGTTATCTGAGCAAAAAGCACTGAGGAAATCGGCTTTTACGATAACATTCGTCTTGTTGAATCTAGAACTATAGATGTCTAAATTCCAGGCAGCCATGCCATTGACCATCAAAACAGCCACAAGGCTCACTGCGGTACGCATAACTTTCTTAATCATACTACTTCCTCTCTTATCTTCCCTGTCCTACTACAAAAACATTACAGATATAAATATATCAACAACGGGTTTGCTCGCGCAATAGTATTTATTGTTGCTGGTAAAACCACTCAAAGGCTTCAGCTTACTCCTCAAGTTGCTGGCTGAACCCGCGATCATTGACAAATGCAAATAGAATAAAATAAGATAAGGATTGATGGGGTATCAAGATGTGTTGGTATTTAATGTGAAAGGACTCGTGTTATGAAGAGATTTTTCAAGTCTGGTGGATTTTTAGCTCTAGCGCTCTTAGGAGTGACTGGGGCGCGTGGCGACGTAGCTACGTCTGATCCTAGTTTTGAGCTCTCCTCAGCTATTCCCTTTCCAGCAAAAGTTGAGATTAAACAAAACAGTGGT
>CAZHJT010000010.1:6053-18772 GCA_964533545.1 uncultured Pseudomonadota bacterium
CTGGCGGCAAAGCAGTCGCCAAAAACTTAAAAACTAATAAGTATTATGAAATGTTCGGTATAAAGGTCTCTATGCCCCTACCTGCTCAATATGGTGCTAAAACATACTATGGCGAGCGTCAACGTAATTTTAATGAGGCTAAAGAAAGAGAGAATGGCATGTCTTGGAGTGGGTCGAATAAATTTTATATTGTTGCGGGTGAAGATGGCACGAGCTTACGCATTGTTAAATTAGTTCAATAAAAAGGATATTATCATGAAAAAAAACTTCCTGAAGATAGCCGGAATCATTAGTATTTGTATTGCCAATCAAGCGTTTAGCTGGCATTACAACGTTACCAATCTAACGGATGCTCCTCAGTGGGTTGAGGGGAAATATCCAGGCTGCAGAAATGATAAATTTCTTCTTGGCACTGACAGGACCCAATCTGTGGACGCCAAGGAATGTCTCCTTACCGAAATTATGGTTCACGATCATAGACAAGTGCCTTATAGGAGCTCGGGCCAGAGATATTATAAAGACTTCTACATTATTGGCCCTGTAGAGGGAGAGTATTTGACTGGCAGATTCGAGTAAAGTCTGTTTTTTAAGATGGAGCTTTTTATATTCGTCGCGCGTAGCAGGCCATAATCAAAGCACTCACAACGCGCAATCCTTGAATAACGGCTATAAAAGGAATAAGGCCCATTGCTTTGATGCTGTCATTATAGAACATGCTCAGCAGTATGATAAGATACGGCATATAAGCGATGCTCAACAATCGGTACCGCAACGATACCTCTAAGATGCGTTCATAGGGCGACAATAAAAACTCGATCATATACCCAACAATAAAAAGACAAAATGGAACAGCCATCATCTTTGCAGGCAAGTAGTAGTGCACCAACACAACACCAACAAGCGCTATACACAGTAATGGCGCAACGATACAGGCAATCGTGCGCACGAGAGACACAAAAACGGCTCTCGTGCCACCAGTCGTATGGCGCGCATATGCCAAAAGCGCCGTATCGTTGATGCCGATCGTCTTTACTGCCAGTCGGTAGAAGAAAAGAGCCGAATCATTGCTCAACTTAAAGGCGATTCCCATCGTTGGCCCCAAGCTATACAGCACATAGGGCAACAGAAAATTGCGCTCAGACAGCGCTTTTATGCCGTTGCTTGCCCACATAAAGAGTGTATGTACTATAAACTGCCTGGTAGGCGCCGCCATGGTTGCTTCAGCTTTGGTAACCACGACATAGGGCATGCGCGCAAGGGCAATAAGGCTTATCAGGGTGACACTCAATGCCCCAGTTACATTGATCATCAGGAGATTGCGCGTAAGCATGAGCTGGTCGCTCGCTATACAGCAGAGAAGCAGGCTGGCGATGCATTCGATGGCTACCACCGCTGTCGCCAGACTATTGAACTGTTTATTCCAAAAATGCGCATGATAGATAATCCGCATCAACGCAAGGCAGCCTTGAGCAAAAAACAGGAGCGTTGCTAAAACGACTAAAATGTGGTCAAGAGGCTCTGTTGCTGGCGACACCTGCTTGAAAAAGTAGGACAACGACCAATAAAAGAGTGGCATTGCCCCTATCAAGAGTATGCTTTGTGTTATGCACAGCGATCCAACAAATCTTCCATGCGTCTTTTTATCATAAGAAAAGTCTGGGCAGAAGCGTGGTACCGATTTTCTAAAGCCACAGTCCAGCATCAGCAGCCAGAAAAATATATAGCTCATAAGCGCAGCCCAGAGCGTAAAGGCCTGTTGGTCCAAGGTAACATAGAGTGCATACGACAAGATGAGATAACATAGTTTATATGCGCCGTACGCAAACGCATTCCAGCCCAGCGCATGAAAAAATTCGGCAATAAGTGTATTGCTGTTCATAACTCATACTCATTAAAAATGTTGCATATCCCATCTCAACTTGTGTAGAATACCATGCGATGGGAAAAAGGAGTAGGAAGAAGCATGCGCAGGACCAATTATACGTTTATTGCCTTTTGCGTAAAAGGCGCAGCCCTTATAGTCGCTGTCGCCTTGGTATATACTGTGCAATCAGCAATTACAAAGATGGGAGCTGAGTATACATGGCTCTTCAGCCCGATCATCACCATTGACGATTATACCAATCGGCTTAAAGAGGCGCAGAAAAATAAGCAACTGTATGATCTGCTCTCACTCCACAATGATTGGCGCCAGATACCATCATTGCGCAATGACGGCGGACAGACCCCTTTAATGTATGCCATCGACAAAGATGATCTTGATCGGGTAAAGGTGCTCCTCGCTTTTGGCGCCAATCCAGATGTGCTCGATGTTGGCCTCTACGAAGGGACTTCCAATAATACAGCGCTTCATCGTGCAGTATATCATGGTGATAGCACCAATACGATTCCTATCATCACAGCATTACTCGCAGCCGGTGCCAATCCAAAACTTGCCAATGATCATGGATCGACCCCCTTACATCTGGTCGGGTGGATAACCGATAGCATCAATAATAAAAATAATGACCCATCGCAACTTGGTCGTCGCATGAAGGTGGTCTCGATGCTCATCAATGCCGGTGTGGATATTAACGCGCAAGATGATCACGGCAAGACTTTACTACATCTTCTTGTTGATAAACGGGATGCTGATTTTATGGCGCAACTTATTATGCGCTACGCTTCGATCATAAATAGAAGCATTCAAAATAGAGATGGGTTGTCACCCTATGAATATGCACAACGATTATTCGAGCCTGATCCGGATGATCTTCTGTCGGCACTTTCGCTACCCGTGGTAGTCATTGGTGCTAATGGTGATACTGCCGCCACCGATAGCCAAGGCAATACGGGACTTATGCTCGCCATTATGCGTAATGACAAAAATATGGTTCTCGATCTACTCTCGCGCGGCGCCAAAGTCAACGCGCAAGCCGCCAATCGCAATACTGCCCTGCATTATGCTGTTACATCGCAGGATCCAATCTATTATACAAAGCTGTTGCTCGATCGCGGAGCACAACCGAATATGTTAAATAATGCAGGGCTTACTCCAATAGAATTGATACCATTGATAGCCGATCTGTCGACACGGTACACAGTCTTTGATCTGCTCGTTCAAGCGGGTAGCAATCTTCTGCTGCAAAATAATGCGGGCAACACCTTGCTGCACCGAGCAGTTACAAACCAAGATTTAGAGCTGGTCAAGCGCATCATTGCGCAGCTGGGTATGAACATGCAGACCGCCGCAGCTATACACAATAAACTTGGCCAAACCGCGTATGACATGGCTCAACAGCTTGAATATTATGACATTGCGAATCTGTTAAAAGAATATCAAAAATAGTTGTAAATACACCCAAATAGAATATCGTCGCCCGCTCACCTTAAAAAGCACGCCAAATCTTGCCCTTGTCATACAAAAACAGTTTTGCTTGTTTATACTTTACCCCGCACAGATTTGCGCATCTTATTTGATCTTCGTAAGGCAATTTTTTCGCGCGTCAAAAAATCTTCACCATAATCTGTTGCGCGTTCTACAAAAGCAACAACTTTGCCAACCCTAACAGGGCTTACGCATTTAAAATTGCGTATCTTGCAGCTCGCTTCACTAAACATTCAGTTCCCGGGTCATCCCCGAGAAATCGGGGATCCAGGCTGCACACAAGCAAAGATATACTCAAGAAAAGTCTATTATCATCTTTTAAATGCGTAAGCCCTGTAACCATAAAGCCCCCTCTAAGCCTTCTGGCCCTCCCTGCTTACCCCTGAAAACCATACCATTTTACATTATTTCTGACTGTATTATGCTATTAATATATACAGTTATATAGCCTATAGTTACACCTTAACCGAGGATGCATTATGAAATTTAGAGCACATATACTATTCTGTCTTGCCGGTTTGCTGACAGCGGTACCTGCTGCGCAGGCGCATTTTTTCTCAGGGTTGTTTTCAGCCAGAAGTTCTGCGACAAGTCCTGAGCAAAGTAGCAATTCTATGACGGCTCCTGTTGTTGGTTTTGGCATTTTTTCTTTAGGGCTGGCAGGTTTTGCGACCTTTAAGTATTGGGAGCTTAATAAGCGGTTAACAGCAGCGGAGGATAGAGCTGCTATAGCAGAGCAAAAAGTTGTTAAAGAGCCATCGCAAGCTTAGAATATCAAGACGGAAGACGATCGCTGCTCTCGAAGAAGTTGCAAGGCAAAAACAAGAAAACAGAGAACAAAGAGTAAGTTTATGGAGTCAGTTCAGAAGAGCAACTGAGATCATAGTAAATCGTTATGAAAAACGGCTTAAATGGTACAGCAATGATGATTCTAGTTCCAGCAATTCATCAACAAGCATTCAATCACAAGAAAATCTTGTCAAAAGAGAAGTGCTCGGAAAAGTTACTCAAAGCAGTTCATCTTCAAAAGTGAGACGTGGCTGGTGGGAGTAATTTTTTCACAATATAATGCAAAAAAGTTTTGTTTGAATAATAAAAGCCTCAAAATCATAAAACAATAAAGATTTTGAGCGCATTTAAATAAAATCAATTTATCAGCCAACTAGTCTAGCTAATACAAAATCGCTCGCTCTATTTAATCGTAGAGCGAGTTTTTTTCTTGCCTAAAAAATAGAATTTTCCGGAAGAGATCAAATAAAGTTTGTGTGCTTATCTCACCATCAAAAAACAGATGAGTGAAAATGCCAATGAACAAGCAAGATACAGCGGATTGATCTTAAGCTGCGGCCGGATGCGCCACCACGCAAAAGCCACACCACTCAACAACGCGAATGAGATAAGACGAATACACAAAACCGATTGCAACATAAGAATTGGATTATTGGATGGGGCATACTGCAGAACGGCGTACAAACAACCGATAGTTGCGCCATTAAAAAGCATAAGTTCACCAGCCCGATTTTCGGTAATGAAAAAACGTTCATACGTACTGAAAAACTGTTCCGAAATATGAATTACAAAAAAGAGCAGCGCGCAGACAGCAGGTGCATCATGAAAAGTGGTCAGATCAAATGCGTACAACCAGATGATAGCAAGAGCACCAAAAAGAACCACGCCATACAGCGCAGCATACAGATGTTGTGTCACCAATGAAAAGGCCTGCTGTTTTTCATGCAACTTACCATGCTTGATCTGAGCAAACAGCGCATCACTCGTTGAGCCAAAAATTTTGGCAATACAGACCGTTGCCCCATAGGCTATAGTACATATAATTTTTAAGGTGCCGGCAGAGGACAACCCAAACCTATACGCGAACAACGGAACCAGCGCATTGCCAGAAAAAAATTGATGACTCAACATGGTCACCGTTGTGTAACAGCGCTGGCGGACGATAGCGGCGAGCGTGCTTTTTCTTGACGCAAGATCTAGAGATATTTTATGATTTTTTTGGTTGGGCAATCCAGCATAAAAAAGATAGAGTTGGTAACCCAGCATTATTAAACATGCCGTCGAAACAGAGAGCAACGAACCGAAAAGGAGCTGCGTATCAAGCTGCAGGCCTAGCCCATACCCCGTCCAAACGAGGGTGACATATGTTACAACCTGAAACAATTCTATAAGCGCTGTTTGTCGGTTGTAGAAGGCTGCATGGAGCAGCGCACGCATACCCTTTTTGAGCCCTTCGACAAAAATCAACACAGCAACTATCATGACCACGGGCCATGGGGTTGCTACCGGCATCAAGCGTGGTACCAGGGCGACGGCCACCATAAGACCAAGCATGGTAGGCGCATAGTGCCAACCGATTATCCTTTTACAGTCGGCTTTACTTGCTTGCGCATCTGCAAAAAATGTTGAAAGTGACGATTCAAAGCCAAAACCGGTTACCCCAACAGCCAAGAAAATTAAAGAAAACAGGGTGCCGACAAGACCATACGCGTGCGCACCGATCACGCCAAACAGCACCATATTGTGGGCGGCAAGCATCAGTTGGTAAGGGATTGCCTCAAGCGCATTCCACCATATGCCGTGACTAAACTTTTGATAAAGGGATGATGTTACAGACAAATTTCTCGTCCTGCCAGCTATTAAATACCGTCAACTAGAAAATACATATAGTAATTTTCAAAATAGAATCAGTTCCTAGTTTTTAGTATACCATAAAAGGACTGCGATTGCTCGTTTCCCCTTTTTCAGCGTTCTGATATCTGTCGGCAAGAGCGTCGATAGAGGCCAAGAGCTTTTCAAGCGCTTCATGATCGGTGGCAAGGGGGTGGTCAAGACTAGGATTATGTCCTTCGCTCTCTAAAAGGGCAATAACTGACAAACAGATGCCAAAACTACTATTCAGGGTATCTATATTTTTATACTGTTGTATATCATCCCAGAGAGCAAGCGTCACCGCTAGTGCTGGATCGGCTTTATCGTGAGCAGCACAACAAGTAGTAATGGCATGACGCAGCCGTTGTATCAGATAAAAGCGGCGCGCAATGGCCAGTGCATCAATCTCTTTTTCTACTACGCTCAGGCTGCTTGGCGTGGCGGGCCCATCCTTGGTATGTGCAAGTAGGGCGTAGAGCACCCGTGAAAATTCCTCTATAAACAGTTCATCATCGAGAAACCGATAGGCGCAGATCTCTTGCCAAAGCTTATGCAGAGGCTGCATGGTTGCTGTTTCATGCGCACGCGCAAGTGCTGATCGTATATGATCATGCTTGATCACAGCCATAAGTGCCGTTACGAGAGGCAGAAAGTTCTGTTGCGCATGGGGAATCGTAAAAAAGTGTGCACAGATTTTTTCAAGACGCGCAATGCCGTATAAACGCTTAAGTACTGCATTGCTTATAGTACTCGATGGCTGGGGCAGTTGTGGTATGTCGTACGCGTGATTCCTGTTGGTTGCAAGTAGGTAAAGACAAGTGAGTACTAGCGTAGAGGTTTTCTTCATGATGGTATGCCTAGATGATGCCAAAACCATGCAAGAGCACCAGCCGCCAACCCGACACAAGATTTCCATGCGCTTGAGTTGGTTTGTTGAAGGTGGAGTGTTGCAAGCTCATCTGATAGCGTATCAAGTTTTTCTAGCAATGTTTCGAGCGGCACATCGCTGTTTGCTAGCGAGGAAGATGCATCATTGGCAGAGCTTACTTTTTTAGATGGCAGATTCGCTTGAGATGCGGTGGCGATGATATTTTCATGCAGCATCAACAGGACGAGGACCACTTCTTGCACATACGCATCATCATGAATGTAACGATAGTTGCGCAAGGTGGTTATAAGCTGCATCAGCGCTTTACTGTCATGGTTTGCACATATATGAAGAACTGCAGTTTTTACCAGCGGGTGCACAAACAGATTCAACTGCGCTTCTTGAAAACTGCAGATGTGCCGCAGCGAGTCGCTTTCTTGCAGCGTTTTTTCATTGATGATATGGAGAAAAAGATCTACAACAGGTTGCAGCCGTTGCAATAAATAAAAACGATAAAAAACACGGTCAGTGGACAACTCTGGCCTGTTTTCACTCGTGGCCCAGTTTGCCTGTGTGTAGGCTGTGCTCCAGACAAGAGCCATAAAAAATAGCTGCGATCGCTTCATAGCACCCACATACAAAATAGAAGAAGCTATAGCTTTTAGGCAACGCTCTTTGTAATACTGTACGTAAGCAGAGCATGACATAGCAAGTAAGCTCTTTTTTGAAGAGATTTTCGGCCAAGTGAAAGGGTCTTTGTATGATGCTGACAACGTTAAGAACACAAGCGGCGCGATTGGCTCAGACAACCGAAATCTATACAAAAGTCGTACTGGTAAGTATCATGTGCACACAAGCGGTTGTGGCATCCTCAGAGCTGGTTACCGCGATTGAACAGCGCTATTATATGATTATGCGTCTTGAAAAACCGGTCGCAACGCTGGTTGCCGCATACCAAAAAAAGACGCCTTTGCATCTGCCAAAAAATAGCGCCAATCTATTCAGAAACCCACTTATTAAGCGTACCTTCGCGACCATGGAGCACACGCAATCGACAATGCCTTTTTACAAACTTTGGAGCTGTTTTCTCGCATATCGCTTTGTGGAAGATAAACAGTTTATAAAAGAGATACTCACAGCTATCCTGCTCTTATACAAAGATCTTATTCTCTCATTACGCACTGAATCTGACCCAGTGGTGCGTATGATCGATGCGCAGCTACGCTCTTGTACTCAAGATGATCAGTCGATTGATATCATGCCGCTACTTGAGACATCCCAAACTGCCTGTCGGCAGTATAGGAGCCTATGCCCTACCGTAGATTGTCATGAGCTCAATGCTGTTTTAAGCTCTCAGCATATAATACAACCATTTCCCTATGCATTATCATCCCATTCTCTAGAAGAGAACGTAGGCACGGTACACCATCTTTTGAGCCAAGAGGAGATGGACACCATTGCAACTGATAATACTATGCGATTATATTATATACAGCGGCTTTTAAAGGCTATGTATATATTGTCCGGACAGAAGAGAACGATCAATTTTACCTTTGATGCTACCATTATTGATAAGCTTGCCAGTCCAGCCATACGAGCATGCCTGAGTGAGCTTGTCAAACAGCAGACAGTTGCTCCTCTTTTCGATCTGTGGTCTCAGTTCACTGCCTATGATTTTATTAATGATACGCATACCGTACGAGAGTATGTTCTTATACTGTGCCTTGCCTATCGTCAGATTTTAGATATGTATGCCTTAGAAAAAAAGAGTGTTGATCCAAAAGATATTTTGCTTGTATATGAGACGATAGCAAACTTACCGGTAGCAGAGTTACTCGACCTGCTCGATGATGTTGTTGAGCAGTATGACACGTTAGCACAAGAATACGCTTTAAAAGATAGCTCGCTCAGCTGGAAACAGTGGTTTGAGAAATATTGGTGGTCTGCTCCTGTGCTTGTAGGGTCCTTTTTCACAACCTTTTTAAAACATGCTAGAATACTGCTTTTTTCGAGCAGATAGAAAAGCTCCTTTTAAAAAAACCAGAACCATGGTATCGTATGTGAGACCGGATAGAAGCCCTTCTGAGGCTAAGCGCTTTCATAGAAGGGGACGAATATGTTCTCCCTTGACGAAAAAGTCGTCTATCCTGGACATGGTGTAGCAAGAATATGCCGCATCATCGAAAAAAATATAGCGGGCTCAAGCGCGCGCTTTTTTGAGCTTGAATTTTTTAATAAAAAAATGACCATTCTCGTGCCCGTTGATTCGGTAATTTGCGCAGGCATTCGCAAGTTAAGCTCCATAGAACATATTAATGATACATTTGCTATTTTGTCGGAGCCTTTTGTAAAACCGGTTCACGAAACGTGTGTCACCAACTGGAATAAACGCAATAAAGAGTATCAGTGCAAAATTCGCACGGGTAACATACGTGAGATCTGTAAAATATATCGAGATCTTAGGCATATATCTGCTAGCAAAGAATTGTCATTTGGGGAGAAAAATCTGCTCGATCAGACGGAGTTTCTGTTAATAGAAGAGATCTCAATGGTTACGCATGCTGATGAAGCAAAGGTAATCGAGCGATTACGATCAATATTTAAAAATACTGATACTACCAAGGTTGTGCCTAGTTCAAAGGGCAAAATGACACAAACATCAAGTATGAGCATGTAATGTACTAAAATCTGGTCAGCTACTTATTTGGGTAGCTGACTAAGCTCTAAGCTGTTACACTGTCTCTAGTAAGAGGTTGCGTGGTAACCGTGGGTTACACAAGCGCAGAATCATCGCCGAATGTTAACAATAGTAGTGGCACACCATGAAACAAGCGCTTTTTATTATCACAGGGCCTACAGGTGTAGGAAAAACGCAGCTAGCGCTTGATCTGGGCAATCGTATGCCGATCGAAATTATTAATGCCGACAGTGGGCAGTTTTATGAACCACTGACCATCGGTACGGCAAAACCGGACTGGCGATCATTGCCGATACCACATCATGGCTTCGATCTGTTGGCAACCCCTGAGCAGTACACGGTGGTGAGCTATCGCGCATATGTTGAAAGGCTTTGTAAACAGATATGGGCGGCAGGCAAAATTCCGGTTTTGGTTGGCGGTTCTTTATTCTATCTACAATCACTTTTTTTCCCGCCACGTGCGCCATCAGATGTAATTGCTGTACCACAAGATGCACCGGTCGATGTCTCTTGGGATGCATTATATGCTATTGATCCGGTGCGAGCTCAATCGATCCACCCGCATGACACCTATCGCATTGCTCGCGCATTGGCGTTATGGCAGACAACGGCTTGCAAACCATCGAGCTTGTCTCTTTCATATGACCCATTATGTGATGCGCATATTATATTTCTGACGCGCGAGAAAGAGTTGTTGTATCAGCGAATCAATGATCGCGTGCTGCAGATGTTTGATCAAGGATTTATTGATGAAGTTGCTGCATTACAAAATACCCCCTGGGAACCATTTTTATACCAGAAAAAGTTTATAGGGTACAATGATATTTTGACTTGGTTGCGTGATGAATCTTGCATGGATAGAGCGCACCTTATAGCGCTTATTCAAAAAAAGACACGTCACTATGCAAAGCGACAACATACC
Source organism: uncultured Pseudomonadota bacterium (assembly GCA_964533545.1). GTDB lineage: Bacteria > Babelota > Babeliae > Babelales > Vermiphilaceae > JAFEAZ01. Next base: position 16,570 of record CAZHJT010000010.1, read on the forward strand.
TTTTGGCGTATGCTTTGTAAGCGACTTTCTGAGGCGCAGGACGCGCGATACAGCGTGACAACAGCAACAGTCGACTTGACGAGAACTGATTATGATTTATATATTAATGATCTGTTACATCAGTTGAGTAGTTTATACATATGATGGCCCTATAAAAAAGAAGTATCACTATGCAACACGGTTGCCCTGGTAATGATCAAAATGATCAACTCGTCTTTGATAGTAAACAGACAGCCTGGATAGTTTCGGCATTATTATTGTTACTCTTTTTTGTTTTTATGGTCGGTTATTTTCTTGGCAAACATCAAGCGGTAGAGCAGTTCAGCCATGCGCTTGATCAGGACTCCATATCCGACAAGATCTATTCTTCGCTGTACGCTTCTTATGAAGGAAAAACAGGTATCGAACTTGATATTGATAAGGCAGATGTCGACAAGAAGGAATTGAATTCTGTTGCGCCTTGCGCCCAACCAGTAGAATCGTCATTGCCAGCAGCAACGGTACAAGCGGAACCAGTTATTGCACCAGACACGCAGAAAGTTGAAGCCAAAGAAGCTGTTGCGTCAACGGCACTATATTATGCCCCACTTATCGGTTTCGGTTCTTACAAATCGGCGCAAGCATATTTCAATCGCCTTACCAAGCGCGGATTTCCTGTAGAGCTTAAGCAACGCACCAGCAAAACAGCAAAAGGACGGATTATCCATTGGTACCAAATTAGTACGATACCCTATACCTCGCGACCAGAACTTGAAAAGCTGATCGCCACGCTTGAAAAGCAAGAGCATCTCATTAACAGCAAAATTGTGACACTATAAATATAGATAATTTTCTCTTAAACACACCAATGCCGAAAGGTTTTTCGCATCATGATAACACTCATCAGAAGCAAAATAATGGGGACCCATGCATACCTTATGTGGGCATTTGTTATCTTTGTTATTCTCTCGCTGGGCCTGCCTGGAATTATGCAAAAATCATCCAACGGGGGTCCTTGGATTTTGAAAATAAATGACCAAGAGGTTGGGTATAATACATTTGTGAGAGCGATTCAAACACAAGAACAGGTTGCTCGCCAAAAATATGGCTCCATGGCAAACATGATCAATCAAAAAGTTCTCTACACCCAAGCGCTTGATGGCCTCATGTATGCAGAACTTCTCGATCAAGCGGCAAAAAGGGCAGGTGTTTCGGTTTCTGGCTGTGCTATAGAAAGTGCTCTTGCCGATCCGCGCTTTATCATACCTATTTTAGCGCAGCTCCATGCGTTACCCGCCTATAGTTGGCACACTGGTATCGATATGCGCATGCTCAGAAAAGTCTTATTCGAAAAAGGCATGACCATTGCTGATTTTTATAATGAAGTTGCCAAAGCATTGAGTCAAGATCTTATACAACAGATGGTTTTCGTAGCAGGCTATGCGCCCTCATTTGAACTGCGTAGTGAATATAAGAGCAGTATGCTTGGCAAGTCTTTTCGTGTTTTAACGCTGCCACTAAGTAATTTCGTAGCGGCAGAACAGGCCGCAGGTGCTTCAAAGCAAGCGCTGCAGGCTTTTTTCGATCTACACAGAAAGAACTATAGTGAGCCAGAAAAACGCTCGGCGACCGTTTGGGAATTCACACCAGCAAGCTTTGCGTCGGCACTGACAGACAAGCAGATCGAAAGCTATTACGAAAAACATAAAGAAGCAGAATTTGTGCAAGATCCTGTCAAAATACAGGTTCGTAGAATTTTGGTAGCCGCAGACGACCAGAAAACAGCTCAAGCGTTAAAAGCAGCCCTCGATGTTGATCCAACGCTTTTTGCCAAGAAAGCGCAGGAGCATTCGCTTGATAAAGCGTCAGCAGTCAATGGAGGCTTGCTGCAACCGTTTGCTCGCGGGACCCATGAGAGCGTATTCGATAAAGCTGCATTTTTGTTAAACGCTCCTGATGCAATCTCTGATATCATTACCACAAAAGATGGCCTTGAAATTCTCCAGCTGGTCAAACGGTAACCTAAAACGTATAAACCATTAAGCATGGTGCGCAAAGAGATTGTCGATGCGCTGAGCTTGAAGCAATTCAATGATGCCTTTGAGCTTGAGGGTAAGCGTATTGCGCGCCAAAATGATAAGAAAGCATTAGAAGCTTTTGTTGCCCAGCATCATGGCGTGATGGTTCCTTATAAAAACGTTACCCGGGAATCATCAGCACAAGC
>CAZHJT010000010.1:18782-35960 GCA_964533545.1 uncultured Pseudomonadota bacterium
TGGCCGCCTTTTTGGTCAGCAACTCCACATGCCGACCGTGTTTGTTGAACAGAACAAAGGCTACATAGCTGTGGTAACCGCTATCGAGCCGAGCAGCATACCGGCACTTTCTGCAGTTGAATCTCGCGTAACCAAAGACTTTTTTGAAGAAAAAGCGGCCAAAAAATTGGAGGCCGTACTCCAAGAGATCAAGATAAAGGCAGCCACCGAGGACCTGCAAAGTTTGGCTCAGCAGTACAAGGGCAGCGTAACAACTATAAAGAATATCAAGGCTACGGATACCACGAGTATCGATGCCCATAAAAAAAGCGGCATCCCTACCGAAAAAATGTTACAATTAGAAACGATCGGTGCTGTAGCAGTAGCGCAAACAGCAGCTGGGGGTTCCGTAGCCCAGCTTGAAGCCCTTGAAAAATTCGATACGAAGGCATTTGAAGCGGCTAAAGCATCTCTAGCCGCTTCCTTGCAGCAAGAGCGCATGCAACTAACTCTTGTTGGTTTTATTGCGTCTGCGCGTAGAAATGCTACAATAAAGCAAAATGATGCATTACTTAATAATATGCGTGGCCAATAATATAGTTAGATGACAATGACAACAAAAGCATCGTCGGCACACTCAGCAAAAGCTGAGGCAGCTGAAGGAACATTCAAGAAAAAGGCCCTTGAGGTAACTTTTTCGCAGATTGACAAGCAGTACGGCTCAGGAGCCGTTATGCTTCTGGGCAAGGCCTCGAATGTCCGCGTTGAAACCATTTCGACCGGGTCTATTCTGATAGACCAGGCAATTGGTGTCGGCGGTCTACCTCGCGGTAGGATCATTGAGATTTTTGGACCGGAGTCTTCAGGTAAAACCACGTTAGCGCTGCATGTGATCGCCCAGTCGCAAAAAAATGGTGGGGTATGCGCCTTTATTGATGCAGAGCATGCACTTGACTCAGCTCATTGTGCAAGTTTGGGCATTAATATTGACGAGCTCATTATTTCACAGCCTGATTGGGGTGAGCAGGCACTTGATATTGCGGAAATGTTGGTTCGTTCAGGAGCTATTGACGTCATAGTCATAGACTCTGTGGCGGCTTTAGTTCCCAAGGCTGAACTTGAAGGTGATATGGGTGATTCTCATATGGGTCTTCAGGCTCGCCTTATGTCGCAAGCGCTTCGTAAATTAACGCCTGTGGTTCATAAGTCCAAAACAGTCCTTATTTTTATTAACCAAATTCGTCAAAATATTGGCGCTATGCCCTTTGCTCCAAAAGAAACCACAACGGGTGGCAATGCGCTTAAATTTTATGCCTCCTTACGCCTTGATGTGCGTCGCATAGCAAGTCTTAAGAAGAATGAGGCTCATTTTGGCAATAGAATTGCAGTCAAAGTGGTGAAAAACAAGGTAGCTCCACCATTTAGACGCGTTGAGCTTGATCTCTTGTTCGGTGAAGGGATAAGTAAGGAGCTCGATTTGCTTGATGCAGCAATTCATTATAACATTATAACTAAAGCTGGTTCTTGGCTTGCGTTCCAAGGGTCTAATATTGCTCAAGGGCGAGACCAGGCATTGCAGCAGTTGCGTGAGCATCCTACCCTTGCCGCTCATGTTTTAGCAGCAGTTCGTGCCGCGATAGAAGCGGGCAACGAGATTGCTTCTAGCTCTGGTGGTGAAGAGTAATGCAGGTACTCCTTTATAATTATTTGATGAAAAGGTAATTCGGCATTGAAAGGTACAAAAGAGGCGTTGCCTCTGATGAATGAACGAATCCGTGCAGAGCGTGTTCAGCTTATAACCCATACCGGTAATAACGTTGGTGTGGTGTCTCGGTTCGAAGCGCTTCGCATGGCACAAGAAGTTGGTCTGGATCTTGTGCTTATTGCCGATATTGGTAGTGATGATGTTCCCGTTGTCAAAATCATGGATCTCGGCAAGGCCCAGTATGAAAAAAAGAAAAAACAGACTGAAGCGAAAAAGCATCAGAAAGTAATACAGGTCAAAGAGATAAAGTTAAGTCCTAAGATCGGTGAGCATGATTATCTGACAAAGATCAAGCAGATGATCCAGTTCCTTGAAGATGGAAAACGGGTTAAAATAACGCTTTTCTTCCGTGGTCGCGAGAACGCTTTGCGTGATGAACATGGTGCAAGCCTATTTAATCGTATCAATGCTACCCTTGAAGATCATGGTATTTTTAAGGATGTAGTACAGGAACAGGACTCAAAACTAGGACGTTTTTGGTCGCGAATTTATTATCTTAAAACAGCTAAGTAAAAAGGTGGCATCCCATGCCCAAAATGAAAACCTGCTCAGCAGCTAAAAAACGTTTTAAAAAGTTAAAAAGTGGACTTTTTAAGAGAGCACAAGCATTTCGTCGTCACTTGTTGACTAAAAAAGCGCGTGGAAGAAAACGCGATTTACGTGGTTCTGCCTATGCGGATCATGCACACGTTGGTCAACTTAGACGTTTGATGCCATATTCATAATACACTAAAGAACTTTAAGGATTTATACAATGACACGGGTAAAACGAGGTATAGCAACCAAAAGACGCCACAAAAGACTTTTGAAAAAAGTTAAAGGTTTCTGGGGGCAACGTAATAATATTTTCAAACGCGCTAATGAGACACTTTTGCGCGCTATGGCATATGCTTATAAAGGAAGAAAGCTCCTTAAGCGTGACATGCGTGCGCTGTTCATAACGCGTATCACTGCGGCTATTAGACTGCATGACTCTTCCTATTCTCGCTTTATACATGCGTTGAAAAAGAATGGCATTGCGCTTAATCGTAAGATGTTGAGCCAGCTTGCTATTTTTGAACCACAAGGCTTTGCAGCTGTTGTTGCGATGACAAAACAGCAATAACCTACTTTGCTTGACAACATTTAACAGTACTCTCTAGACTGTGCGTGTTGTATAAAAGTTAGCGCCTGCCTTTTTATTAAGGAGGGAAAAAGTATGGAAGCGTTGCGTGTTTTAGAGCAAAAAATAGCTGATTTGGTCGAGGTGGTTCGCAAAACTCGAGCGGATAATCTCCGTCTTGAGCAAGAGAATGCGCAGCTCATGACGAGGCTTGCTGCCTATGCAGCCGATGATCAGCGACGGCTGCAGCTTATGCAGGAAAAAGAGTCGACCAAGTCATTGGTTGATGGTCTGATAGAACGCATAAATGCTCTTTCAGAAAGCGAGCTTCAGTCATGACGAACGAAAAGAAACGGTATAAAGTCACCATTTTTGGTCAAGAGTATACCCTTATAAGTAGTGAGCATGATGAATACTTGCTTGAAGCAGCTCGTCTTGTCGATACGGCTATGAAAGAGATTGCCGGCAAAGCTGTTGCTGTAGATCCAAACAAGGTTGCTGTGATGGCTGCTTTACATATGGCAAGCAGCCTAGCGCAAGCACGAGGTGTCGCTCAACAACAGGAACAGCGGTGTCAAGCACTTGTGGCCGCTCTTGATGCGCTTTGCATCTAAAGGGTTTGCTCGGTTCGATCCGCTTTTCTTTGCTCCAAGCATTGCACATACTTTCGTGTGTGTCTTTGGCACATACGTTCCCCTCTCGTAAAATTAAGAGCCTTGCAGCAAAGAGAAATTTGCCGTGTAGGCGTTATTGTTGTTACCTGTATAGGGGAAGTTATGATTGATATACATATGATTATACTGGTGGCGGGTGGAGGTCTTGTTGATTTGGCGCTGGCCTTTATCATGTATGCAAAACGCAAGATTGATGAAGCAAATCTCATCGATCGAGATGCGAGGCATCGCCTTAAAAATGCCAAATTTGAGATGGAGACGGAAAAGCGCGAAGCGCTTTTAAAAGTCAAAGATGAGATTCACAAAAAACGTAGTGAATTTGAGCTTGAAAAAAAGCGTGAACGCATAGAGCTTGATCGCTTGCAATCAAAAATTAATACGAAATATGAAGCGCTAGAAAAAAAAGAGGAAGGGCTTGATCTTCTCAAGCGCGAATTACAACAAAAAGAGCGCACCTTTTCTACCTTAGAAGATCAGCTACGTGCAAGCGAAGCTCGTCTTAAGTCTTTATATGCTGAATTGATAACGAAACTTGAGCGCGTCAGTTCTATGTCGCGCGAAGAAGCAAAAGCGCTGTTGGTCTCGACGCTCGAGGCGGAAGTGCGCCATGAAAATCAGAAATGGATTCAAAAGACCGAAGAAGAGGCTCGGGAGCGCGCAAAAGAAAAAGCTACGAGTATTGTCGTCACTGCTATGCAGCGATATACCTCTGAACAGGTTGCGCAACATGCTTCAAGCATTGTTCATTTACCAAACGATGAGATGAAAGGTCGTATAATTGGTAAAGAAGGACGCAATATAAAATCTCTAGAAATGGCTACCGGTATGGAATTTGTGATCGGTGAGACACCAGAGCTTATTACCATCTCGGGCTTTAACCCTGTGCGCCGTGAAGTTGCACGTCGTACGCTCGAAGCGCTTATTTCCGATGGTCGTATTAATCCAACGCGGATTGAAGAGACCGTTGGTCGCATAGAGAAAGAGATCGAAGAGATTATTGAAGGGTATGGCAAAGATGTCACGCTTGAATATAATCTTCAGGGAATTCACCCAGAAATCGTCACCTTATTAGGTAAGCTCTATTTCAGAACCAGCTTTTCACAAAATGTACTGATTCACAGTAAAGAAGTTGGTATGTTCTCACGTATGATAGCTGAAGAGCTCGGCCTTGATGGTGCTTTAGCGCTCCGTGCTGGCCTATTACATGATATAGGCAAAGCGGTTACGGCAGAAGTTGAAGGTCCACACGCTATGATTGGTGGGGACATTGCAAAACGGTGTGGTGAAGACCCTATCGTGGTTAATGCTATTGCGGCTCACCACGAAGAGGTTCCTTTTACCTCCGTTTATGCGCCTATTGTTGTCGTGGCCGATATTATTTCAGCATCACGTCCTGGTGCTCGCCGAGAAACCCTTACCGCATACATTAAGCGCCTTGAAAAGCTTGAGGAAATAGCTCATTCGTTTGATGGTATTAAGCGTGCATATGCATTACAAGCTGGTCGTGAAATACGTATTATCGTCGAGGAATCGGTTCTTGATGATGCTGCGTCTACGCTTTTGGCAAGTGCAATTGCTCGCAAAGTACAAGAGGATATGAATTTCCCGGGGCAAATAAAAGTTAATGTTATCCGAGAAACACGAACCGTAGAATATGCAAAGTAACAAGCTATGACACGCATCAGGGTACTTTTTTTAGGTGACATTGTTGGTGCTGCAGGACTTGCTATTTTTCAGAAGCATATCAAACGTCTGCGCGAACAGTATCGCGCAGACGCCATCATGGTGAATGGTGAAAATAGCGCCGGTAGTGGACGAGGTATCACGCCAGCAGTCATGCGTCTTTTCAAAGAGCATGGCGTTAATGTGGTAACATCGGGTAATCATATTTGGCAGAAGCCAGAGATTATCAATTATATTGCGCAGCATACCGATCTTGTACGTCCGATTAATTTTCCCGCGGGTACTCCAGGTCATGGCATGACCACGTTTATCTGTAAGGGTATTGAAATAGGGGTTATTAACGTACAAGGACGTGTATTTATGCGCGAGCTGCTCTCATGCCCCTTTAGAGCGGTCGAATCGGCGTTGACCTATTTACAGCACAAAACACCGATTATTTTTATCGATGTTCACGCAGAGGCAACTTCGGAAAAGATGGGCATGGCCTATATGTTTGACGGTCGCGTCAGTGCTGTAGTCGGCACCCATACACACGTCCAGACTGCCGATGAAAGAATTATGCCTGGCGGTACTGCGTATATTACCGATCTTGGGATGGCCGGTTCTTTAAACTCAATGATCGGCATGAAAAAAGAGCCTATTATTCAGAATTTTTTAACGCAGATGCCAGCACGCTTTGCGGTCGATACCTCATTACCCTTGTTCATGACAGGAGTATGTATCGAGGTTGATACGCAAACGGGTAAAGCTACCAGTATAGAGCGTATACGTGTTGTTGATGATGCGGTTCAAATCGATACGCAAGAGTAAGTTATTAGTATGATCCCAATTCTTTTTTTATATCTATGTATGGCGTGTGGTTTTGCTTTTGGCAAGGCAGCGCTCGCCTACATGCCTCCACTGCTATTTGTTGGCGCACGTATGAGTATTGCTGGTATCATATTGGCTTGGTATCAGTTTTTTTTCAAAAAAGAGCGGTTTGTTATGCATCTGCAGCATGCAGCGCTTTTTGCCGCTATGTGCCTTTTTCATATTTATGGTTCTTATGCCCTGGAATATTGGGCTATGCAGTATGTTTCTTCTTTTAAGGCATCACTGCTCTTTAATCTATCTCCCTTTGTTACCGCCTTGTTAGCCTATTTTGTTGCACATGAGCTGATGACCCATCGCAAATGGGTAGGGCTGGTCGTGGGTTTTATTGGCATGACTCCGATACTTTTTGAATGTGAAGTCCAAGCCGATGAAGTATGTAATCCAGCGCTCCTTTTTTTGGCAGAGGCTGCTCTAATAGGTTCAGTTATATGCGCTGCCCTTGGTTGGATATTCATGAAAAAACTGGTCAAGACACATGAGTATTCACCGGTGATGATTAATGGGGTGAGTATGATAGTGGGTGGCGGCATGGCACTTATTACCTCATATCTATTTGAAACGTGGCCTACGCTCTTTATTGAGGGTGCTCAACAGGAGCAGATTCTGAATGCTGGGCTTATGACAGCGCTTTTCTATATGGCGTTACTTATCCTCCTATGCAACATAATTTCCTATAATCTGTATGGAGTATTGTTACGCTCCTATTCGGCAACATTCCTCTCATTTGCCGGCTTTTTGACACCTTTATTTACGGCTTTTTTAAGTAGCCTCTTTTTCGGACAAAGCCCATCCATCTGGTTCTTTATTTCAGTGGCCGGGGTTGGTCTTGGGTTATATCTCTTTTATGGCGAAGAGTTGCGCCTGTCAAAGCAGTCGTAAAAAATACGCAAAAAAACTGGCAGTATGGTTTATAAAATCATACTGCCAGTTTTTATTATCAAAGGGGAACTAGCGGCTTTTTGCAACTATAGCTCTCTTTGATACACGTCTTTTAGCCATACGGCGCTTTTTAGGAGCGGCGCCAGCTACACGGCGTGCAGATGAGCTACGTTTTGCAACTTTACGAGCAACCTTACGCTTTGGAGCAGCCTTTTTAGCTGCAACTCTACGCTTAGGAGCCGCTTTTTTCGCTGCAACTTTGCGTTTTGGAGCAGCCTTTTTAACTGCTTTACGCTTAGGAGCCGCTTTTTTTGCCGCAACTCTACGCTTAGGAGCTGCTTTTTTAGCAACCTTACGTTTTGGAGCAGCCTTTTTCTTCATAACCATGAACTCTCCTTTTTTTAGAGTTAAGGGTACAATCCCGATTCAATTTCAATGTCGTTATTGAGCATTTCCTAATGTTCTAATTCAATAGTACATGATTTTGTTTTCAAAAATCAACTATTATGCAATAAAAAAAATAAAAATTTCCATTTTTTGCATGCCGAAAGAGCGCGCCACGATCCTCTTATTGTTGCTCGTGAAATCACCAAAAGCATCACAGGCAGCATGTTTTGACAAGATGCTCTTTTGCCAAAAATATATACAAATAATGGTGTGATTATTTTTTTACTGCGCGAGTATTTTTCAGATTTTTTTGTGGTCAAGGCGTGTGAAAATGGTGAGATTTTTATCAAAATTTCGTTCACATGGCCTAGTCACTTTTGGCATCGGTTGGCTGACACAATGGTAGCAGCTCTTTGCCCTGTTCTGCTTTCTGTTGATCATGGGGCAATCCATACTTTTTGTAAAATGCATGAGCGACCGCTTCATACCGTTGACCATCAACTCCTTGCAAGAGCTTTGCGTGTTTGCCTTTGGTCAAGGTTAAAATATACAGATCTTTATGGCCGCGAGCGTGTAACGCTTGATACAAGCGGTATGAGCTTTGAGCTGGGACCAGTTTGTCTTCCAATGAACAGACGATGAGCATAGGTAGATCAAGAGGCATCTGATCAACAAGATCGATGGGCTGTAATGCATCAGCCTTAAATTTCAAGGCGATGCTACGCAACAGAGTTTGAGCAAGTGTGCGCGTCAAGCCACAATTGATAAGCGCAGGAACATGATGAGCTGCGGCCTCCAACGATGTCTGTATACGATCAAAGGGAGATTCTAGAACAAGCGCTTTTACCTGAGTTGGTTTTGTGTTTGCAACAAATGACCAGACAACACTTGCGCCTCGAGAAACTCCCGCCAACACATAAGAGCGCTCTGGGAATTTTTTTGTAAGAGCATCATAGACGCGTGCGATCGTTGCTTGATCATTCTGCTGGCCGAAGCTGCAATGCCAAAATTTACAGAGTTTTATACCATATTTTGGATCGCAGGCATCGTCGTAATTAAAATAGGCATACGGTTTTTGTATAATGGAACGAGCATCCTTGTTGCCCTCAACAGGTAGATAGCCCTTTATTTGATTGCTACCAGTATCCAACATACCATGAGAAAAAAGAGTGATCGTTTCTCTTGGTTCTAGCTGTTCTGTTGCGCAGGCGGCACGAGCGCCTAGAGACTGCGCAAAAGCGCTGGCACAGATCAATAGGCTTAATTTTTTGAGATAGGTATTCATCAAGATCTCCCGTTTATTCGTATGCTCTTTTTAGTATCCTTTCTATAAGTATATCAGCAGTTCATCATAAAACGAGCAAAAAACATAAAATCTATTAAAAGTTGTCCAAAATAATATAGATTGTCATTAACAAATGCCTTTTTCCCTGAAAACGCAAAGAGGGTGCCCTCTATGAAGACTATCTATGTTTTACTAGCTTTAATTCAGCTAGGCAGCCTGTCGTGCGCCAAAAACGATCCTCGTTCGTGTGGCGGCTCAGAGCTGTTATGCAAGCGGCGGTACAATGAGATTATCTATCCGGCCACGCATAATGGGCATTCCTATAAAAAATCTGATGTTGCCAACCAGGATCTTTCCCTGAAGGAACAGTTTGAGGCTGGTATTCGGGCAACCAAGCTCCATGTATGGTATGACACTGACAGTACCGGTAAGGTAGTACCATTTGTGTGTCATGGGATTGATAAAAAGCTGCTCTATGACCCACCGCTCGATAAAGCTATCGAGCATGTTCCTTTTCTGTTTCGGCCATTTGCCCGCACCTGCTTGGAAAAAGCGGCTCCCTTTAAACAGATTGTCACTGATGCCTTTAAGTATGCCTACGGCACCGATAATTCGGGTGGTGCAATTCCCTTTAAGCATTGTATTCTCGATCCCGCCAGCCAGCCTTTCAAGCAGGCACTTGCTGAAGTAGAGGCTTTTTTAGCCTCTCATCCTAACGAGATCATGACGCTTATTATAGAAGATCATACCCGTAACTTAAAAAGATTGGCGGCAGATTTTAAAAAAGCAGGACTTCTGTCATTTGTGCATACGCAAAAGGCTGATGCACCTTGGCCAACCTTGGAGCAGATGATTAAGGTGAACAAGCGCTTAGTCGTTTTTCTGCATGGTGATCAGGACCTTGAATATACCAAGTACCCCTGGATGCATTATTTATGGGAGTATGCCTGGGATACCAAAAGTCATTTTAAAGACGTAAATCAATTCAAAGACAACTGCTATGATGCGATACCACACCGTGGCAAGCAGGCATTTGCCGACCGCAACAAGGGGCCTAAGAACAAAATCTTTGTCGTGCACCATTTTCTGACCGAGCTGATCGGTGGCAGTAAGGCTCATGCACTCAAGGTCAATCGTAAGCATGTGTTACGCAATCGCCTTAAGCGGCTTCAAAAAGAGGCGGGCCATCTGCCAACTATCGTTCAAGTCGACTTTTTTGAGCATCCGGCCAATGAGTTTATCAGTGTTATTAATGAGCTGAATGGGATTTAAGCGCTAGAAATTGCATAATTATTCTGCAAGCTTCTTAAAAACATCTGCATATTCGCTCATGATCTCTTGCGCGATCTTTTTAATATCTTCCTTGCTGCGTAGCTTTTTTGCAATAGAACGGACAATAGAAGCAAGATTATTGTTTTTTCTTTGCATGACTCTTTTGGGCCTATTTAGATTTAGGCTCTACTCTTAGCTGCAATCCCATTACATCTAAGATAGCGTTTAAATTATTCCAGCGCGGATTGCCCGTTTCAGACACAATACGATATACATTTTGACGAGAGATATTCGTTTCATCCGCAAAGGCTGAAAAATCTATTCTTTGTGCCTTTAGAACGTGTTTTAAGGCGAGTAAAAATACTTTTGGGTCTTTGTCAGCAAGGGCTGCATTGAGATAACCAAGTGCTTCTTCTGGGTCTTTCAAGCTTCTTAACAAATATTCTTCGTAACTTTTTGTTTTCATGATTTCTTCTCCTTACACCAACTGTAACATATACGTTACGCAATTGCTAGAGTTAAGAGCAAAGAATCTGCTTTTAAAAATTGATGCCATACCCTGCCCAGAGAGAAAAACCGTTCTTGATGCCAATAAGAGCCGATCCTGAGTCGAAGCCGTAAGAAGCGCCACAGAGGATGCCCATGGGGTGTTTCTTGGTCAAAAATATATACCTATAGGCTGCATACCACGTATTACGAATACCCGATGAAGGCAGCAGCTCACCCAGTGAAGGTTCCGTGCTCACGCTAAAGGCAAAAGAGGGGTTATAACCGAATTCAAAAAAGTGAGCGTTAATCTTTTTTTGATAGGAGACGAAAATATCAAAAACGTTGCCCAGGTCAAAATCAACACAGATGCGATGGGTTGGCAGTGGCACGATCGACGTTGCTTCAAAAAAATGAAAGCAGCGTAATGCCATGAGTAGGGCATTCGTATTCTGCTCGCCAAAACTGTACGCGCCGTCGACCTGCCCACCTATTGAGCAGTGACCGGTACCAAACTGCAAATACTCAAAAGCATGATCTTTATGGGTTGGTATACCGGCTAGTAAACTATAGGCAAGGTTCAATTGTGGCGTCGCCTTGTGTCGATAGCCAGCAGAGAGCAGAATGTCGTCCATCTGCGTATGAGAGCTTGTTAATCCCCCCAGTTGTATAGCTTCACGGGTATGACCGATTGCGCTATCGATCCGTACATAAAAATGTTCAAACGAGTATATATAATCAACGAGCCCGGCATTAATGTTTTGTTGATTGCCACTATTGAGCGTGCGCCTTTGATAGACATACGTGCCTGCAAGAATTGATGGCAGCTTTGCTCCCTGTTTTGCGTACGCCTCTTGTCGCGCTGTTGTAGGTGCTGCAATGCGCAAGTTATATACAATGGTCGCTCCACACAGATCTTGCGCGAATAATGTTACACACACAAGAAAGCCTATCTGTTTGTTTGATCGTATGGAGCTGTTCATGGGTTGACTACCTCTTAAAATTTAATCGTGTAAGACAGCCAACAGGATATGTTTCTTTTGGCAATAGTGTCTATTTTTGGCGTGATATCAAATCCATACGAAGCACTTACGCCAATTCCCATCGGGTGTCCGCATTTGAAAAATGAGTATCTATAAATCGAATACCAGCTATTGCGAATGCTTGATGAGGGCAAGATAGGATCTAAGGCTGGTTTGGTAGACAGATTGGTGATGCAAGTAGGGTTGTAGCCAATCTCAATCGAATGATCTTTAAGAAAGTTTTTATAGAAAGCAAGCAGAAGATCTGTGAGGTTGCCTAACGCAAAATTTACCTCTATGCAGCCAGGATCCAACGGTACTTGCGCAGGTGCATTAAAAAAATGGACGCAGCGCGCAGCACCAATCCATGCATGACTACTATTCTTAAAAATACCAGAAATCTGACCGCCGATGCCATAATGGCCGGTACCGAATTGATAAAACTGAAAGCCGGTATCTTTATGGGTAGGGATGCCTGCCAAGAGGGTGTACGTTACGTCGAACCGTTTATGAATGGCATGTTTATAGCCGACTGAAAAGAGAAGATCATCAGTTTGTGTGTGTCTTGTTATGATTGGCGGAGCATCAACTGTCTTTTCACGTATGTAGCCGAAGCTACCATCAACACGGGCAAAAAGATTTTTATAGGCATAAATAAGGCTGGTCAGGTTAGCAACGAGCCATTGTTCATTTCCTTGTTTGTCTTCACGGTAGCGGGCGACAGCTTTAGTGGTCAAGCTTGCAGGAGGAGTTTTCCTTTCAGATGGTGCGCCGAGCATTAACTGCTCTGAGGTTATGGTCGATACGCGTAAGTTATACACTTCTGATACACTGTGTAGCGTGGCATAGGGTATAAGCATACTTAGTAGCATTGAGAGGATACAGCGCGACGATTTTAACAGACTATAGCATCCGAGCATGTCAACTCTCGGGTCATCCTCGCGTCCTGTCCTTCGTAGCTTTAGCGAAGTAGGAAAGCGGGGATCCAGCGTGCGAATCTTAATGTGGCTTGCTATTGTATCTCTTTTTAGCATAATAACGCTCTATTTGCCTATTTAATAGTTCCTTGCATAATACCAATAATGCTTGCCCACAGTATACAAATGAACCATTCCTGGAATGCAAGACTTGGCACCTCTAGGATGTACAAAGAGCTTTATAAATTGTTGCTATCTGAATAATTGCCGTGTTAAAATCGTTATGTTAGGCATATTATTGATATAAAGAAAGGATTGCTATGAAGATATATCGCTTTAATACGGTCTTGGCCGCGGCAGTGTTGTTACTCTTTGCTGGTCAGGTAATGGTTTCTTCAGCTAAAAGAGGGGTTTCCGACGAGGAATGGGCTGCTATGGCCAAGCAACGAGAACAGAGACTAGAAAAGGAAGCCTTCGATCGATTAACTCCCTATCAACAAGCATATTTTGAAAAACAGCGGAATATGACTCCTGAAGAACGCGCCCAGATAAAAAAAGAAGAGGCAGCTATGATAGCTAAAGACGATAAAGCGTTCTGGGCAGAACACAAGAGGAAGGCTGACGAGCGCAAAGCAGAAAAAAAGAAGCTGAAAGAATTAGAACAAATCAAAAAGCAAAAAGAGTTAGAATATGAAAAGTTAAAAAAAGAGAGAGAGGCAATGTTAGGGCGTTATACGCCAATCGATGCAGAAATTTTAGATTAAGAGCCGATCACAGAAAAAAGACGCAGCCATCGGAGAGCAAAAAAGCTTTCGATGGCTGCCTTTGTTTGAGAAGTTTTATACGGTATGGTACTCTGCTCTATGCTAATATACAATTGTGCCTCACTACATTTTTGCAAAGAGCCTGATGACTTATGAATGAACAACTTGCCGATATAAAAAAAGATTTCTCTCAATGGTACTTAGACGTTGTCTACAAAGCTGAGCTAGCCGACCAATCGCCCGTGCGTGGCTGCATAGTAATACGCCCGTATGGCTACGCAATCTGGGAGCTGATTCGTGATCGCCTCGACACGCGTATAAAAGCAACCGGACATCAGAATGCTTCCTTCCCGCTGCTCATTCCAGAATCCTTTTTAAAGCGCGAAGCTGAACATGTCGAGGGCTTTTCGCCCGAATTGGCGGTCGTAACCCATGCAGGCGGCAAAGAGCTTGAAGAGCCGCTGGTCGTGCGTCCTACTTCAGAAACGATCATCCATTACATGTTTGCACGCTGGTTAACTTCATGGCGCGATCTGCCTATTAAAATCAATCAATGGGCAAATGTCGTTCGCTGGGAAATGCGTACACGACCTTTTTTACGTACAACCGAGTTTTTCTGGCAAGAAGGGCATACGGCGCACGAAACTGCTGCCGAAGCTGAAGCTGAAGCGCGTATGATGCTCAAAGAATATATCGATCTTGCGCATGAATATCTGGCAATACCGGTTATTGCAGGGCGCAAATCTGAGCATGAAAAGTTCCCAGGTGCCGATCTCACCTTAACCTACGAAGCATTAATGCAAGATGGCAAAGCATTGCAGATGGGTACCTCTCACCTTATTTCTCAATCATTTGCACGTGCGTTCAATATGTCATTCCAAGATCGTCAAGGGCAACAAGCATACCCCTATTTAACAAGCTGGGGCGCAACAACGCGCCTTGTTGGTGCTGTTGTGATGACCCATGGTGATCAAAAGGGGCTTATTCTGCCACCAAAGATTGCACCAATTCAAGTCGTTATTATCCCTATTTATAGGGCCGGTACCGATGCGACGGTGATTAATGAAGCGCTTGAGCGTATCAAACACACATTAAGCCCATGGCGTATCCATGTTGATGCTGCCGACAACCTCACCCCTGGTGCTAAATTCTATCACTGGGAGCTCAAAGGAGTGCCGCTTCGCCTTGAAGTTGGTCCGCGGGATATTGCGCAAGGGCAGGTGGTTATTGCCGATCGTATCACGGGCAAAAAACAGGTTGTTGCCAATGATGACCTAGCACGTTTTGTTGATGCTTCATTGCAAGAAATGCAAGCGACATTGCTTGAACGTGCGCGCCAAAGGCTTACCGCGCAATGGCATAAAGTAGCAAAATTGGTAGATTTTACGGCGCAACTTGAAGCTGACAATGGCCTCTATCAAACAGGCTGGTGTGGTGATGCCGAATGTGAAGCTGTACTGAAGCAGCATAAGGCAACAACACGCTGTCTGTTGAATGAAAAGACGTTTGCTGTCTGCTTTCAGTGCGATAAAGCAAGTATCAGTGATGTACTTGTTGCAAAAGCATATTAGTGGTCTTCCCTGCGAAGGCAGGGATCCATGCTGTTGACTTATTCCATTTCCCTGAGAGAGTAGTATGATAACCTTAGTTACTAAATTTGAAGCATATTTATTAACGGAAAAACGGGTATCGGCCCATACGTTTGCCGCATACAAGCGGGATGTTGCGCAATGTTTAAAACTACTTGGCATCACGACCGATAGCGGGATACTAGCCATTGATCAAGCGGCGGTGCGCCATTATTTGGCGCATTTGAAAGAGAGCAGAATCGGAGCACGCAGTGTTGCGCGTAAGTTATCGGCACTGCGTCTCTTTTTTGTCTACCTTGGTCAACTGCATGGCATACCAAACCCGATTGAAGATATCGCATTGCCTAAAGTAGAAAATAAACTACCCACCTTTATCGGCGAACAGGATGTTGCCACATTGTTGCAGGTAGCCGATGCCGACAGTTCGCGCATCGGTGTACGCAACCGCGTCATGCTCTACCTTATGTATGTAACGGGTATGCGGGTAAGTGAACTTATCAAGGTCCAGATAGATGATCTGCTTTTTGAGTCTGGTTTTGTAGTGGTGCGGGGAAAAGGGGGCAGGGAACGGCATATACCGCTGCCTGATTCGATGGCGCAGCTTATTAAAGAGTACCTTGCAACGGGGCACCCTAATGGTGCAAGTCGCAAAAAAAATGGCCCTATTTCACCTTATCTTTTCCCAATAACCTATGCTGGCGTTAGCAAGCCGCTTTCGCGCCAAGCCTTCTGGGGCATTTTAAAGGATATCTGGGCAAAAACGGGCATCGATCGCCCACTCTCACCCCATGTGTTGCGCCATTCTTTGGCGACGCATCTGCTGAAAGGTGGCGCCGATTTGCGTTCATTGCAGATGATCCTGGGGCATGAAAATCTATCAACGGTGCAGATGTATACGCATGTTGAAACATCCCATTTGCGCGCGGTCTACAACAAAAAGCACCCGCGGTCGGATTAACTCCAACAGCGGGTGCTTTTGAGGATGTTTTAAGCGCGGCGTTATTTTAAGCAGTTAATAAAGCAACGACAGCCGCTGCAGTCAATCCAGCCTCATAAGCGGCTGCTTCACCGGCTTTTTGAGCATTAGCTTTAGATATGTTCTTTTCGGCTACATTTGCGCATGGAGCTTCGGCAACACTGCGCACTGCGGCAGATACAACCGCGCCAACGATTGCTCCGCGACCTGCTCTGACAGCCATAGTTCTTTTACCAAGTACTTTTAAAGCCCCTACGATACTGCCGCCGACGGCACCAAGCCCCAGAGCGTTAACCGCCTTTGGATGCTTCTCAGTCCAAACACTCAACTCTGCGTATATCTTGCTCATCTCTTGCCCAAGAGCTGAAGAGGCTTTGTCCTTAGCGCTCAGTTGCGCCATAGGCATGCCTGCTATTGCCAGGCTTAATAGCCCAATAAGTAGTCTATTTGTTTTCATAACATGCCCTT
Organism: uncultured Pseudomonadota bacterium; assembly: GCA_964533545.1. GTDB lineage: Bacteria > Babelota > Babeliae > Babelales > Vermiphilaceae > JAFEAZ01. Next base: position 34,904 of record CAZHJT010000010.1, read on the forward strand.
ATTTAAAAGCGTTATTCTCGATATGTTTTCTAACTGAATTAATCGTAGCCAAGAATTTACCCTTCGTCAACTGGCTGCTCCTGCTTCTGAATTCAGGGGCGGCGACTCAAGATAATAGGGGGTGTCTGCCATAAGGTCAGAGCGGAAAGAAGAAAAAACTTATCGCCAAGATAAAAATGCTCGAAGCCTTTTCAGGGTAGGCCAAGGTTGTTGTTCACATTCGAGGCGGCAGATTGCCTCTAGACAGTCTCTTTCGGTTTTTTTGCATCGATTCCTATAATCGTTCTCAAGGAGCTTGCGATCATAATTATAGTCAAAATTCAATTGACCATAACAAAAACCGGGAAGAGATTTTTCATGATCATGCTTACTATTATAAGTGAAACATAGATTCTTTTCAGCAAGCTTGAGATCAGATTCGTGCTTTTCTACTTCTTTATGAAAGGCTTCTTGCACCTCTTGTTTATTTTGAAACCTGTAGCAACGATTATAAACCGCTTTTGTGGCTACGAGCGCTGCTGCAGTTGCTGCAAGTGTCCTAAGAGCCACCTTGAATTTGTTACATGATGATGAGTCAGTATCAGACGTATGCGCGGGCGGCATTCCAAGAGAAAGAACCACGAGAAGCGCTTTTCTAGGTAGCAATTTCATACAACACTCCTTAAGAGAAGTTTATCGCCAAGAGCACCATGCTAAAAATCTTTCCTTGATGCAATACCAAGGCATTTTTTCACGCTCGAAGCGACGCATTGTCGCTAGCTCATCATTTTTAGATTTAGTTAGCCGAGCATCGTAGTACGCTACTATCTGTTGGCAATATTTTTGTTCGAGTTCATTGTTTCTTGTATAGTTGATCCTATTATTATTTGCCCCATATGCTCGTTCGAATTCATTTAGTCCTGATTCATTCACAAGCGCACAGCTTCTTGCATAGTTGGTCCTATTATTATTTGCCGTATAGTATCGTTCGGCACTTTTTTCATCTTGAGGTCTACAACAACGATTATAAGCCGCTTTTGTAGCCACGAACGCTGCAAGTGTCCCAAAAGCTACTTTT
>CAZHJT010000011.1:0-13896 GCA_964533545.1 uncultured Pseudomonadota bacterium
GCCAACGACAGGAGCAAGTATAGGCAGTTCATATCTACGCGTCAAATAAGACTCTTTTTTTAAGTGTCAAAGAGCCTGTTGTTTGCTCATTGTATGACTCATCTCAGCCAGGGTTGCAGCTGTTTACGCCGAAAGAATAACCGGTCAAGCCTGCCAAAAAAGTCATTGCCCCCACAGCAGCTGCCATAAAGCATGTTTTTTTGCACGGAGTGACTCTTTCGGTCGAGTCCAACTGCTCCTGTTCTGGCGAATGATGAGGGCTTAACATGACCGTGGCGACAGAACCATACGATGGAGAGCTGTGCAAACTAGATCGGGCAGAAGGGAGCGTAGGGCGTGGAGATTCGTCTTGCCCTGTCTCAATGCATAAGACCAGTGGTTGTTCGTCCATGGCGGTGGTTGCGGTGTGCGTGCAGAGCGAAGCAATAAAGAGCATAACTAAAGGTACGGGTGCGTGTACGAGCATAGAGAACTCTTTCTTTGTGTATGAATAAAACTGGTGTAAACAAAAGCAGGCCAAGTCTATTGCCAGAAAGTGGCTTGGTCAAATCGGAAGGGCGATATCGTCAAAGCCTGCATAGAATCGGGCCATTTGTGCCGACTAGGCATCTAGCGTACACTTACTACTATGCATGGGATGTAGCCTTTAAACAGGGAAAAAATATGAACATGATGCGTTGTAGAGCCTTAGTACTAGTAGCCGTATCTTTCTTCGTGGTGCCGACCAGGCCCCAGGAGAAAACAGCACAAAAAGCTGTCGTTTTTGATATAGGTGGAGTTTTGGCGACCACTGCCAAGCTCGAGGCATTTAAAGCAACTGGGCCGCACCATTTTCTTTACTACTTTAGCGCCAATCCGTGCATGATCCCTGGATCGGCCGAAAAGATCCGTAATCAGCTGTTATATCCCTTTTTGCGCGCCTGCATGCCCTATCCTGATACAGGGTTGTTTGCATATGATGAGTTTGGTCAGCGCATGCCACAGATGATGGTTGAATGGATGACCGGGCGTCTGAGTTGCCGTTCATTGCGCGCGATCTGTAAAGAAAACTGTGCGCTCTATTCGTCGTGGTTTGCTAGTCCCGTCGAGCGTGACCTTATGTATGGTATGACGATGATGATGTTCACACCGCACCGTCTGGCACAAACACAAAAGCTGTTGGACAAGAGTCTTGATTTTGTGCGCGCATGCAAAGCGTCAGGCTATAAGCTCTATATTCTTTCAAACTGGGACAAAGAATCATTTCCTGAGCTGGTCAAAAAAAACCAAGACTTCTTCGCTCTTTTTGATGGTATGGTGATATCGGGTGATTGTGGGTACGTAAAACCTGACCCGGCAATCTATCAGTATCTTTTGAATACCTATAATCTTGATCCGCGAGATGCTTTCTTCATCGATGATGTTATCCAAAATGTCCAGGCTGCACGAGACGCAGGCATGACGGCTGCGCAGTGCACGTTGTGTGATATTGATAGTATCAAGCCTGCATTTCATGCATGGCGAAGCGCTTAATCCGTGTGGAGCCGAATTGCAAGAGAGATTCTGTGCATTGCCATGTAAATCAACTTGACTGGGTCATCCCTGCGCAGGCAGGGATCCATGCTGTGAAACTTATTCCTTATATCTTTGGAACTATGTATGCCATTTTATGTATATATTCTAAGTTCAAAAAGAAATGGCACGCTGTATGTTGGCATAACTAATGATATGCTTCGCCGTTTAGCAGAACACAAGACTGTCATTCATGACGGATTTACTAAAAAATATAACGTAACTCTCTTGGTGCACATCGAAGAATTTACAACCGCTTATGATGCAATTGAACGTGAGAAGTGCATAAAACGATGGAAGCGCTCTTGGAAAACACGCTTGATCGAGGAACATAATCCTGAATGGAATGATTTATCAGATTATTTAGCTATAGAGGAATGACTCTACAGCATGGATCCCTGCCTGCGCAGGGATGACCAAGAAAAGACTCAATTTTAGATTATATTTTTTTAGGCGGTAGCCGTATTTCTTATTTGTCCTTGTGTTCATGATGGGGCGGCTGCGCGCTCTTTGCTGCAGCGCTATTTTCAGCGCTCTCTTTCTGCTCATCCAAATAGGCCGACGAGCCTTTAAGACGTTGTATAACGATCGGTATCGCCGCAAGCAACAATAATAGAAGCATCGCAATGATCACCGGCCATGAAAGCATATCTGAAAGTGAATTGACTTCGCTCAATTCATGTCCTGCAAATGTGTAGATTAAATAGACGGGAAATGAACCGAGTGCTGTCAGACGCATGAAGGTCACCAGTGACATATTCGTCAGGCCTGCAAAGGTGTTGATGATAAAAAAGGGCACAATTGCCAGATAATGGAGCACTAACACATAGTTAGCGCCATATTTCTCAATGCGGGCATTAAAGGTAGCAAACTTCTTGCTATACCGTTTTTTGATATAATTGCCGCACAAGTAGCGCACAATCAAAAAGGGCACCAGCGCTCCTATTACTGTAGCGATCACCGAATAGAGCGCTCCTAAAAAGAGGCCGAAGAGGTATCCGCTTGCTATAACAACCGGTATGACGATAGGCAGCGATAGGGCAACGATCAATATCATCGAGCCTATGTATACGGCAACTGAGTGTCCGTAGGTGTAGCCACCCATCTGTTTTAGCGTGTTGCTTGCGCCGTCGCTCCACAGTGCATGATATAGTTTTTCATATAATCCGGTTGCGTACAGGAGCAGGGCAAGACCGATTATGAGTGCAATCGTGACCGCTTTACATACCCATGAGCATTTTTTTTTCATGCTTTCCCTTTGCTAAAGTAATGGTTTTACCTGCGAAGGTACTACATTCGGGCGAGCGCTGGCAAGAGAATTGCACTATGAGGTATGTGAGCGCACTATAGCAAGCCATCGTAAGTCATGCACAAAAGAAGCCCTCTGGGTCATCCCTGCGCAGGCAGGGATCCATGCTGTTGGTGCGGATATTCAAATAAATCAGAATAAGATGGATCATGTTTCTCGTGAGCGTAGCTTAACGAGTCTTGCTATACCACTCTCTACTTAGATTCATCTCGTGGAAAAGCTTTCTCTCTATGAAATGGGAAATCATGCATGTCCTCTTCTGACATGTCTTTATACGTGACGTTCGTGACCGTCATTGGTGTAAAGAGATATTCCCCATCTTTCTTTTCCAATGTTTGGTACAATACCAATGCGCTGAGGTCTAGATTTTGCTTTTTTAATCTTTCAAGCGCTTGCCCGCAGTCAGCGGCTGTAAACGGCTCTGTTAATGGCGCCATCGTCATCTTGTCTACCACTTGTCGTGTATGCTTTGATGTGCGAGGAGACTCTGTTGCACCCGTTGTGTGCTCGTTGTCTGATGCTTGCAGCGTATGTGCAGCGCCTATGACTAATAACAGCAGCGGATATAGTTTTCTGTTCATGCTGGTCCTTTGAGTTAGCGTTTTGTGAGATTGTTGTTTATTAGGGACACAGATTATAGCATTGCTTATGCGGTAGCAAGAAAGAAGCGCAGGCTACCACGATCGGCAGCCTGCGCAGGGATATTTTAATCGAGTTCTTATGTGAAGTCGCTTATGGCTTTTTAACGAGCGCATCAATGCTTAGTCTGTCGTCAAGTCAACTGCAGGAGTTAAAGCCTCTGAGCTTAATGTTGAGATAGGCTTCTGGGCTCGGGGAAAATTTGAGACTCCAGGCAGTCTGCGCGAAGATGAAGATTGGTTTTTCATAGAGTCTAAGCCTGTTCTAACAAGACTAGTGAGTTCCGCTTGTCCATCCAAGACAATTTTCATATCTGTTCGCAATCCCCGAACTTCTTTCCTTAAGCCGTCTACTTCTGAACTCAGATGACCTACCTGCATCATTGCAGCATTAGCAACTCTAATGGCCTCTTGTTGGTTTCTTTCTGCTTTTTGAGCAAATTCTAATAAGCTATCCTGCTGACCTTCTATCTTCTGCAGTCTGCAACCATTGGTTTTCAGGATGATGTCAAGTGCTCCAAAACGTTGACCTATTTCAGTGCGAACTTCACGCACTTCGGTTTGTATGTTATCGGCAGTAGTTTGTACCTTAGTAATGCCGCCCATTGCTGCTGTGTGGTTTTCACCAACTGTTTTTTGTAACTTGGCAACATCTTTGCCTGTTTCAGCAGCTGTCTTGTTAAGTGCACCAAGCATATTGGTTACATCTGTATGATTTCTACGTACTAATCTTTCAAGTGCTCCTGTTCTCCAGGCATTAATAGCTATTCCAATGGTAGAAGCGGTTGCAGCTGTTAATGTAAGAACAAGTTTTGGATTTTCGCAAATGAAATTGCCCACTGATGTACCAAAACTTCTAGTTGGAACTGGTTGCGGTGCGGGTTGCTGAGGGATGAGATACACAACTTGTGGTGGAGTGCTTGCTTGTACTTGCGGTTGTTGCAGAGTGCCTATTGTTTTGCAAGCAGTTCCGGTTGGCAGTAAGAAGCTGTTTGCTACAGCACTGCCACTTGCTGCTGCTGTATCGATCGCTTGCAGCATCGGTGCTACGCACAGACAGCATGATAAGAATACAGTAGTTACATCTATCGTTTTGTTGCGTCTAATTTTCATGTGAGATCCTGCATAAATAAAAAAATAGATAAACGGATGGTTTAACGTTTGCTGTTCGTGTATCAGTAGCATCTGCTCAATAATACACGCAGTGTCACATGAATGTACAGAGAACATGCGGCTGATGTCACGATTTTTAACAGCATAAAATTCATACTGCAACTAAGTGTGACGTAAAAATAAATTAAGACAAGGTAATGTGAAGATAAAAACGGTTACAGAGATCTACTTTCTATGCACATTCAGTCTGTTCTTCCCGGTATGGCTCAGTGAGCGACTACTGGATCCCCGCTTTCGCGAGGATGACCCGGGGATGGGCGTGTGTCATGTTTAACGTAGTTGGCTATACAGAGCTCTATTTTCTGTCATAAGACGTGTTAACACGGTTAACAAAAAATCAACTTCATCTGCAGTGTTGTACCAATAAAAACTGACGCGCACCGATGCAAGAACGCCAAGTGATTGCGCAAGTGGTTGAGCGCAATGATGCCCGGCGCGTACGCAGATATTATGCATGCTCAAGTATGCGGCAACATCATGCGCATGAATGCCTGAACAGACAAAACTGACCAAATGGCCACGCGTGCACAGCTCATCGACAGGACCTAAAATCTGTATCCCCGGTATGCGCTGTAATCCATGAATAAGCTGCTTGGTGAGTGCAGCCTCATGTGCATGCACAGTCGGTACATCAAGCTGCGTGTTGAAAAAATCGAGCGCAGCAGCAAGCCCAATCGCTTGTGCTACCGGCGGTGTGCCCGCTTCCAAGCGGTGGGGCATTTCGCGCCAGGTTGCCGTTTGATAGGCCGCGCTGTAGACCATGCCGCCACCCCGTTGATAGGGCTGAAGCTGGTCATGCAGCGTGCGACGTAGGTAGCAGACGCCGATGCCGGTAGGCCCCATAATTTTGTGGCCAGAAAAGACCAACATGTCGCAATCAAGCTCCTGCACGTTAACACCACCATGTGGCACCGATTGTGATGCATCAACCAAGATCTTTGCACCAACCTGGTGTGCAAGGTTTGCCAGAGCTTTCACGTCAATGCGCGTGCCCAGTAGGTTAGAAACATGGCATAGGGCGACGAGCTTGGTGCGCGTGGTAATGAGCTGCTCGGCTTGCTCCATGTTGAGCGTGCCATCAGCCAGTATCGGTATAATAAGTAGCTGCGCACCCGTTTGTGCGGCAATCTGTTGCCATCCAAGGAGATTAGCATGATGCTCCAGTGCGCTGACGACGATCGTGTCACCCTGCGTAAGTTGTGAAGCTGCCCAAGCATAGGCGACCATGTTGATAGATTCGGTCGCTCCATGGGTAAAGACGATCTCATCGGCATGCTGTGCACCAAGAAAGTGCGCAACGGTACCACGTGCCGCCTCGTAGGCACTCGTAGCCTGCTCGGCCAACCGATAAAGACCACGTCCGGTGGTTCCGTAGGCGTCAGTATAAAATCTGCTGAGCGCATCGATGACCGCTTGAGGTTTATGTGTGGTGGCAGCATTGTCAAGATAGATCAGTGGCTGTCCGTTGTACGGTTTGTTGATCAGGGGTATCGCCTGACGTGCTTGAGAAAAAGGGTAGGCATGCTTCATGGGCGCTCCTGAAAACGGTGCAACATAGTTTCACATACAGGCTCTAGCAAAGCGCATGGGCCTAATGAGGATTGTAAAAAACCATCTATAAGCATACGGCGTGCCTGCGATTCGGCAATACCCCGACTGACCAGATAGGCAATTGCGTTGGCATCGAGTGAGCCAACGGCGCTGGCATGGACGCAGTGCACGTTGTGGGCGAGTGCTTCGAGCGTTGGTACCGAGAGCGCGCGTGCCGTGTCGCTGACCAGCAGCGTACTGTTGCGTTGTGCAGCGACAGCATGCTCTGCCGACTGGGCGATATGAATGCGACCTTGGTAGTGTGCCGAGGCCTGACCGGTTAGGCAGCCATTGAGCTGTATTTCACTGGTCGTATGGGCAGCGGTATGCTGCTGTTCGGCAATAATGTTGAGCTTTGCTGCTTGCCCCAGTGCATAGATGCCGCGCAGATGCGCCTCTGCCCCCGGCTCTTCAAGCAGCAGATCAAACCAGCTGTCGGTCTGCAGGGCTGGTTGTATGAGGCACTGCATACTGAATCTGCTGTGTCCTGCACAGGAGATAAGCTGTGCCGTTGCTAGCTGCGCCGTGTCTTGTGTGACATGATCCTGTATCACGCTCAGAGTTGCTCGTGACCCCACGTGGTAGGTTACTGAACGGATGTGCGTGCCTTGTGTTGCGCGATAGCGGTCAATAATGGTTGCCTGTGCATGCTCGCCGAGTATGATTTTATATGTTTGGCAGCGATCGATGGCGTCAAACGGCTCAAGCAGACTGTGCAATGTAATAGGGTCAGCCAAACGTACGTGCGGGGGAATGTATATGACCAGCGCGTGGTCGGCATAAGCGTCGGCATACGCATAGATTTGACGATGATTCCATAGCTTTGGCGATCGGTTGAAGAGGTGCGCAGCCGCTTCGTGTGGGTACAGCTCAATAAAACTCTCTAGGTCGAGTGCCACCGCACCGGAACCAAGCTGCTGTTGCAGATGAAGTTGCCTTGGCGAGCTGGTTGGTATTGGGCGCACAAAAGCAGCTCGACCTGCTTGGTCAGGGTTAGGTGATGGTGTGTAGCCGCTGTATGCCTGTGCCGCTTGAAGGCGGTAGGTGGCAGCGTTGTGCAGTCCGCTCATCCAATAGACCCTTCCATTTCATGGGCAATGAGCCGATTGATTTCAACCGCATATTCCATGGGCAGCTCTTTGACAAAATCATTAATAAACCCATTAATAATGAGCGTGCGTGCAGCAGCTTGTGACAGTCCACGACTGGCAAGATAGAACATCTGTTCATCACTGATTTTACTCAATGAGGCTTCATGCCCCACATCTACCGGATGTTGCTCTATGGCAAGAGTAGGGTAGGTGTCTGAGCGTGATGCTGCATCAAGCAGTAATGCATCACATTGGACCCGAGCGCGTACGTTACGTGCTCCTTTGACAACCTTCAGTAGCCCACGATAGCTTGAGCGGCCACCATCTTTGCTGATCGATTTGGAGACGATCGTTGAGGTGGTATTGGGAGCGCAATGAATCATTTTACCGCCAGCATCTTGATGTTGCCCTTTGCCAGCAACGGCAATCGACAGAATATGGCCGTGAGCGCCAGGCTCTTTGAGAATAATGGCAGGGTATTTCATGGTGACTTTGCTGCCAAAATTACCATCGATCCATTCAACGGTTGCATTTTTGTAGGCTAGCGCCCGCTTGGTTACTAAGTTGTATACGTTGTTGGACCAGTTTTGAATGGTTGTGTAGCGTAGTCGCGCTCCTGGGCGAGCGACCAGCTCTACCACGGCGCTATGTAATGAATTTTTACGGTAGACAGGTGCACTGCAGCCTTCAACATAATGCACGCTGCTGTTCTCATCGGCAATAATCAACGTACGCTCAAACTGGCCCATCTGTGCAACGCTCATAGCAAAATATGCCTGTAGCGGCATCGTAACCTCGACCCCTTTTGGAATATAGATAAAGGAGCCACCGCTCCATACCGCCGTATTGAGTGCTGCAAATTTATTGTCATGAGCGGGTACAATGGTGCCAAAATATTCTTTAAAAAGATCCGGATATTCGGACAGCCCTTGGGTCATATCACAGAAGATTACGCCAAGATCGGCCCATTTTTTACGCAGGCTTTTGTAGATAACTTCCGATTCCATCTGTGCACCAACGCCGGCTAAAAACTGCTGTTCTGCTTGGGGTATGCCAAGCTTGTCGAAGGTAGTTTTAATGGTGGTCGGTATGTCGTCCCATGAGCTCTGTTGTGCCGCAAGCGGTTTGACATAGTAAAAAATGTCATAGGGATCGAGCTGGCTTAGGTCTGCACCCCAGGTAGGCATGGGCATTGCTTCAAAGCGTGCTAATGCTGCCAGGCGTATGTCGATCATCCAGTCCGGTTCATTTTTCTGTTCCGCAATCTGCAGTACAATGTTGCTGTTCAGCCCTTTTTGCGTGGCAAAATGGTAATCGCTGCGCTTTTGGCGGGTATTCTTTTCAGCTGTTCTGTGCAAAGGCATCATATCCCTTATCTTTAAGGGTTGATAGTAGGTCGTAGGTGCCAGAATGGGTGAGTTTGCCGTCGGTCACTATATGTACCGCATCAGGAGTCAGTTGATCCAGCAGCTGTGGGTTGTGGGTGATGACGATAACCGTTGTTGACGGGTCGTCGGTTCTGAGTGCGGCGATACAGCGGGTAACCAGTTTTAAGGCATCAAGATCAAGACCTGAGTCAATCTCATCAAGGAGTATGCAGCGCGGACGCAGTACGAGCAGCTGCAACAGCTCAAGTTTCTTCTTCTGCCCGCCCGAAAAACCTTCGTTGACGTTCCGCTCACAAAAATTGGGGTCCATGTCCAAAAAGAGCATCTGTTCGGTGACATACTCTTTAAATGCCTGCACCGAGCCTATCTGTTTGCCTTGTGCTTGGTACGCTTCTTTGAGCAGGGTAAAAACGGGCACACCCGGGAGTATGCAGGGGTTTTGGAATGCTAAAAAGATGCCTAGTCGTGCTCGTTTGTCGGCAGAAAGTTCACGTAACGCTTGACCATTGTAGGTTAATGATCCTGCCGTTACGCTGCATGCAGGGTCGCCCATGATGGTGCGGGCGAGGCTGCTTTTGCCTGAGCCATTTTTCCCCATTAGTAGATGCAAACTGCCTGGCTCAACGGTGAGCGAGAGGTTGGTCAGTACTGGCGTACCGTCAATGCTGACGCTGAGGTTGTCGATATGCAACAAGTTTTCATCCTTCTCGGGTCATCCCTGCGCAGGCAGGGATCCATGCTGTAAAATTATTCCTCTATGGCTAAACAATGTGATAAATCATTCCATTCAGGATTGTGTTCTTCAATTAAGCGTGTCTTCCAAGAACGTTTCCATCGTCTTATGCACTTTTCACGTTCAATCGCATCATAAGCGGTTGTAAATTCTTCGATATGTACCAGGTTGGTTATAGTATATTTTTTAGTAAATCCGTCATGTGAGGGAGCTTTGTGTTCTTCCAAACGGCGAAGCATATCATTGGTTATGCCAACATACAGGGGGCCATTTCTTTTTGAACTTAGAATATATACATAAAATGGCATACATAGTTCCAAAGATATAAGGAATAAGTTTCACAGCATGGATCCCCCGACTTCGTTTATCCGTGCCTACCGGATCGGCAAACTACGGCGGGCAAGCTCCCTGCGCCCTGTCCGGCATAGCTTTAGCGACGACGGAAGGGATGACCCGTAAAATTCACTATCGCTTGTGCAGGAGTGTAAGGATGGCCACCGATAATTTGTTATCACATAAAACTTGTTCATGCGGTTTCCTTAAATTTAGTATAAGCATTTTGTCAGTAAAAACCACTTTTTGCATGCTTTATCTACAATTCTTGTTTTCCCTTTGATCATTCAGTTAGAATTATTGACAGCAAGGTTTGGCTAGGCGTAAGCACAAATAGGCAAAGAGGTTGCAGATGAAGCGTGCGGTCTATTTTTTCTCATCGGTGATCATAGTTTCTGCCAGCTGTTTGCACGGCCGTTGTTCGCCACAGCAGGCTTATAAATCGGTTGCGGTGGTTGAGGAGAAGCTGGTGCTCTGCAAAACGGGCAGTAACAGTGACCGTTGGTGTGTAGTGGCGATCGAGTCGCGTGATGGTCAGCCGACGTTGTATGAGTATGGCAGCATAGTCGCGCGCTCTGGCAAGGCCGCTCGGCGTTTGCGTGTTCCGGTAGATGCTGAGTTTTTTGTTCGTGTCGATGGCGGGCCGTATCAAAAGATCAACGTTGCCAGCTATTGCGCATCAGGCGCTTGTCATCAGGGTAAAAACAGATGCGCCATACCTCATGGACCTATAAAGATTTGGGATATTCAGTTGAACATTGACGACGCAAAACGCGTTACGCTTGGGTCAAGAACTAGTGGTTGTTTAGGATCTATACACTGTACAAGGAGTTGTTATGAAAATTAAAGGACTGGTTGGGGTAGTTCTTCTTTCGGCAGGGTTTGTGCCCGGACTTCACTCAAAAAATATTAAGATAAAAGTGGTCAAAGAAGATCCTGCTGTAGCATTAGAATACGCCGTTGACACTGGCACGAAGCAATCAGAGTGGAAGCCGATTACAAACAAAACGCAGATTAAGTATGACGACAATAACAATATAAAAAAGCTCTATGTGAAGAGGCCTAGTGAGCCGGTTGGTTCGGCTAAGGTTTTGTTCTTGTTGGACGAGGCAGGACAAAAGAGGCAGGGACACGATATTATTATCGTTAACGAGGTAGGGTTTCCCCGTTATTGGACGAAAGATGCCTGGGAAACCTATAAAAATAGCCAGGAGCCTAGAAGAAGTCGCCTGTAATTTCAGTGATAGAGTCGATTAGTGCGTGCGTTAGCAATAAGGGGTACGTTGTATGAAAATAATAACCGTTCGCTTACTCGCTATCGCCGCACTGTGCGTAAGTTCCATACAGATCATCAGGCCGTATACCGTTGTTATCAAGCTGGTAGCAGAGGATGTGGGTGCAAACTTCTTATATGCCATCGGCAGCATGGATGAGAACCTGTGCGACTTTCCCAAACCTGCAGAGCTTACCTACAAAGTCCTTCATGGGAACAAAGGTGTCTTAATAGCCTTTGACAATACCCTGATCAACTGGCTTTTTGTTCGGGAATCGAAAGATAGCAAGCCCTATCCACGTTATGGCTTCAACTTAAAAAATACGGAAACACTCCAGATGGGTGGCTACAACTGTGTAGTGATTCGCCGTGACGGCACCATTGGGTATGACATGGTTGAGAATTTGTAAAAATAGAGCTCTTCTGAAACCGGGTGCTTACACCAAGACCTGCGCTACAGTCGAACCAGGACAGACTCAGTATCAGAAGAGATCCAATTTAAACAAGGTGAAGAAGATACATTATGAAGCGCACCACCGGTTTGATAACCGTTGCCACATTGAGCTTCTGTTGCATGCAGGTTCTGCTGCCCGCAAAGCAGTCGGTTAAAGCGTATAAAACTGGTCTTAAAAATGAGACATGGACTGTAGCAGTATTTACCAATGAACATGATAAGGAGCCATTTTCAAAAACATCCTTCAAAAGCACAAGCAGCATTTTGCCAGGCAGAGGGCTTTACTTTAATTTCGATGGCAACATTACTACTAATTACGTCAAGGTGTATCCAACTAAAGCTAGCGATGCAAGTGTTTGTATGGGCAAGCAGAATAACAACGGATGTGGTGTGGTTAAGACATTGGCAGTTAACAAACAAACAACGCTGCCAGGTTCTAGGATTGGCATAGCGGTACGCAAAGCTGATGACTATGACATTAACATTGATCTACCGACGCAAGATACCGTAGAGATTGCGGTAAAAAGAGACTGTGATATTGGTGAGCAATGCGGCGCTCCCTGGACCGTTGCAATACATGACGAACAAGACAACCCTACTGGCTTTACCGCGCAGGTTGGCGATGATGACAAACCGGCAACAATACGAGTGCCCGCCAATAAACCATTCTGGGTGCATGTAAAGGCCGGTTCTAAGGCCGGTTCTTTTGAAATAGAGAAAGAGAAGATTGAACCGGGGGAAAAACTAACGAAAAAGAATGTGCTGCTTGTTAGTAGTCGCATGGTAGCAGTAACGACTAGAGGGAGCGACGCTGATAAATCGTTTGATGCGGCGAAGGCTGCTGCACCAACAAAAAAAGATTTTGGACAACATAGAGAATTCCAGCAATCTGGTGGTCTTTAAACTACATACAAGGGAGATAGTATGAAGAGTGTGAATAAAATAATTGCAGTGTCTGTGATGAGCATGGGGCTGGTGAGCGGTCTGTATTGCGAGAATCGCAAGCTGGTCGCAATGAAAAGCACTGACAAGACTGGTTGGTCGGCAATAGAGGTTTGGCAAGGAGGCTCGACGCGAGAGTCTGCGGCAAAGTTTCAGAAAAGTACTGCTGATAAAAGTACCGTATATCCAGCAGAGCAGAAGCTTAAATACCTCTTTTTCGATTCAAGCAAAGGAGATGTGACGATTCGTTTCTATTGGACCGCTTCTTCGGGGTTAGGTGTGGAAGGTGGTATTCAAGTTCCTCCATTTATAAGGGTATATTCCGTCGATCAATTACTTCAAGAAGCTGCTAAGAGAAAAGATAATACGCCTAGGATAACTATCGATTGTCCTTTCGGCCGGAAAAATGTGGATGGTTGCACGATGAAACCAATCCCTGTTGCAGCTGGCACTGTTGTTCAAACACAACAGGCTCCGGCGGCTGTTTCATCCGAAGCCCCGATCAAATATACAAAAGTAAAGGTCGTCAAGACTGATCCAAATACGCATGGTTTTAAGTGGGAAATCAAAGCATTGAGTATAGATCCCGTCATAAGTCGTGTACAAAATGAGCAGGGATATCCAGCTAAGTCAAAGACTTATGGCACGGTTAACATACTGAAAGACACAAGTCTTGTGAGCAAATTAAAGGTGCCCAACAATAAAGATTTTTGGATCCTTGTGAGCTCTAATAATCAAAACGATAGTCACCTTAAGGTGCCAAAAGTTACTCCAATTAAGGCTGGCACGATAAAGAGCGGCTCAGTGATCAACATTAATAAACAAGGCGAAGTGACTATAAGTAAATAAACTGTGCTGTCATGTGAGGCATGAAAGAGGGTAGCGTAATGAAAGCTATAAAGACAATACTGGTAGTTCTGGCAATCCATACGTTGCCATTAAGCGCCATACCAAAAATAGTGAAAATGGTAAAAACCTTTTCTCCAGAACGGGGTAAAAAATGGTCCTATACGCTTTCTAAAAATGGCAAGGTAGTCGAACGCAATACAATAAAAAACGATCGATATATTACGTATACACCTGGAACTGATGCGACTCTCACAATATGTACAGCTCCAGAAAACGCAAGCAGTTGTAAAGAGACTTCTCTACAGTCTGTCTATCAACAAGGTAAGTCATTTGCTATCGATCAAAACGGTGAAGTCTCGGCAAAAACAGCTACAGAAATACAAGCATTGATTAATGCTTCAAAAGCTGTGACAAAAAAAGCTGACCTTGCCAACATTTCTCTCGTGAATGTTACTGTTTTGATACCAGTAAAAAACTTTAAATTACCTTATACGATTAGATCGATGAATAAAGATAATGAGCTCTATGATGCAGTTGTCGTTAGCAGTGATAATGAGGCACAAGATGTCTTT
>CAZHJT010000011.1:13906-27042 GCA_964533545.1 uncultured Pseudomonadota bacterium
CTTTTCTGCGCAATCACTCACCAAAGGTGGGCAGAAATCCAACATTAATTTAGGGAAGTTTCGTAAAGTCTCGATTAAAGCTCCTCAAGGCACAGAAGGTTTTTATCTCGTTATAAATAAGATCTCAGCTAACAACCAAGCGAAAAAGGTCAAATTAAGAGGGGCCGAGTCCATAGAAAGTAATACCACACTCAGAATGGGATCAGGAGGTGTCTTTTTTATCGAAAATACACCAACGGTAACAACCGCTGATCAGCCAACAGCTTATGATCAATCAGAAGAACAAGTTGTTAAAATTAGAATGTCTGAATAAACGTTTATAAAAAAAGGAGAATGGTATGAAGTTTCTCAGTAAAATGATGCTACTAAGCGCGGGGTTTGTCTGTGCAGCGCAAGCAAATGAAATCAGCATAACAAATACATTGTCACAAGAAATGCCGGTTGCCGTTACCTTCGCACTGAGCGACACCAAAAAAGCGACAAAACCATTAAAAAAGAGAATACAATACAATGAAACGGCTTCTTTCGACCAGCCTATTGGCAAAGATTGGGTAACGATTACCGTGTATCAAGCTGGTGGGTATAACACCGTTAAGCTCAAGCGGTCGTTTAGTATCAAAAACCTTACTAGCAAAGCGATTACCATTGAAGGTGTAAGTAGCACGCCTACCTTGTGGCTTAATGGCAAAGAGCTCGCATAAGCTCTGATTGGAGCTCTTCTACATCAGAAGGGCTCCATTTCAATAAAAGGGGAGCCCTATGAATATAATGGCACGAATAGTGACGATTGCTGCGTTGTGCGTCGGCTTTGCACCAATGGTAACGGCGGTCACTGTTAAAATGTTTAAAAATGACCCAGCCACTTGGAACAAAGCGTGGACCTATCAAGTGAGAACGCAAAAAGATGCAGGAACGGCGGGTACGATGGAAGGACCGAAGGTGTATACAGCGGAACATCCTGAAGGCGTAGCTTCTGAGGTGGCGGTTACCAGAGATGCATCAACGGTTATGACAGCTCAGGCAAAGCGGTTTACTAAAACTGCAAATATATCCGTTGATCTAGGCAAGCACAAGACCTCTTTGCTGGTGTATCCTAACACTACGCAAACAGCCAATACTGGTTCGGAGTTGCTGTTAAAAGAAGGGTCTGATGAGCGATTTAAAAATAAGGCTGTTCTAGCCGACACGAATGGCAAGCTCTCATTCGTAGACCTAGACATTGCTCTTGCGCCGACACACAAAGTGCCGGTTGAAAAAGAAGTAAAAAGTCCATTGTGGACTATCACGGCGAAAGAAGTTGTGAGTGGTCCTAATAATGGTTTTGTCTATGGCGAAGTAAAAATAAAGAAAGATACAAGCTTTGGCAAAGATCTTGTGGTTCCTACGAATAAAGACTTTATTTTGTATGTAAAAGGACCCGGTTTGTCGGCAGCTAGCCAGTTCTTATTCAGCGGTGACAATGTAAATAGGCTTCAAAAAATCACAATCGACAAAGGCGGAAAGATTTTGCCGGTACTAAAATAGTGAAGAACTCGTAAAAATATGCCCTACCATTGTATGCATAAACCCCATACACCCGGTAGGGCTTTTTCATGCCCTTACGTAGCCATGCACTACCGTGTGTCGCGCGAGCCCAGAGACAACTCTTGTTTTGTCGTAGCTCAACTCGCTAGATTTGGTTGCGGCGATTCTGTATCACGCGATAAAAAAAGGTAGAGAGTATGAAGGTAAGATCGAGAGCGGTAGTGGTTGCTGCGTTGTGCATGAGCTGCGTGCAGGTGGTGCAGCCAAAAAAAGTCAGTATGAAACTTTACAAAACTGACCCGACAACATGGAACAAGCCATATTATTACAATCTTAGATCTCTTGAAAAGAGCACAACGATAAGTAGGCCACCTAATCCCAAGCTAAAAATGCTCAAAACGTCCAGAACCCCTGAGGTAACCGAGCATAAAGATACTATTATTAGGCTACCTAAAGCTATAAAAAAAGATGCTACTATTTCGTTCGATACTGATGATGAAAATATACTTATGGTATGCACACAACCGGGATCTAACCCGCAAGATAACGCAGCATGTAAAAAATTAACGTTGCCCAATGCTGAAAACTATAAATCAGGGACTGCTATCGCAATAGATAATGATTATCAACCGATCATCAGGGGGCAAGACGGCATAAGAGCAGAGATAAAAAACCGGCAAAGTGATTTTTTCAAGATCCCTGTCTACAAAGAAGATCAGGATACATGGAGCGAGAAATGGACCATTACCTTGGTTGATGAGAAAAAACGTGAATATCCAGATGCCAAAGTAGTTATTTACAAAGATTCTACTTTCAAAAAACTCTGGATTCAAAAAGATGTGGAAGAAGCAAAGCACGGAGAGACCTATGTGCAGGTGCGCAAGCCTAATGGTCATGTTGTTGAAACTAAGTTGACAAGCTCACCTGTTGACGATTCTAGCAGACAGCTGCTCATGATAGACAGTCAAGGTAATGCAGCCATTAAAGATAAATCGGTACTAGAAAACGCGCCAAGGAATCCGAAGGCAAAAAAACCGGTTGAGTCTGAGCAGCCAGGACTAGAACTGAATTAAGAAAAAGCGCAATATCCGCGCGTTGTTGAGAGAGTGTTGATTAAAAAGAAGAGGATCGAGAGATATGAAAAATATCTGCCGCTTGATAACAATGGTAGCACTGAGTTGCTGTTGCGTATCACATATTACTGCAAAAAAGATTACCGTAAAGCTTTTTAAGACCGATCAAGGCACCTGGGAAAGGCCTTTCTCCTATGCGCTTAAAGCGACGAAACACACGTACCAAAAAAACTTGTTAACGGGGAGCGTGAAGCAAGGAGAGTCCGAAAAAACCTCTTCTTATAAAAATATACGCAAAGATGGCACGATTTCGTTTGATCCTATTGACCCCATCAGTATTTTGCGCGTATGTACCGGAGCTAATGGTAAGGGTACGTGTCATGAACTTGATTTAAGGCAGCACCGGATTTTTGATGATATGGTTGTTGGCATAGACAAACGTGGCGTGCCAGACAATATGTCCATGAATCAGGTAACATCGTTAATTAATCAAAGCAAATTCCCCGTGTTGCATCCTATTGCCGTCTATAAACGCAAAAAAGACAAAAAAAAGACGACAATTCGTGTCGTGCAATCGGAGAATGGCGTTGCCGATGAAGACGTTGTGTACAACCAAATAACAATAACAGAAGACACAACTGGACCATTTACTAAAAAGCTACAAGTGCCGCTTGATAGAGAATTTTTTGTAGTTGTTGACAACAGCGCACCGCAAAAATTTATGCCAGTGCCGCGCGGTACCATCTTTAACATAGAAGAAAACAAAACAATCACCACTGAGGATGAAGAAGATAGAAAAAGGCGCGACGAGCAAACAGCAAAGTTGCAAGAAGAGAAAGCAGCACGAGATGTAAAAGTTGCTCAAGAAAAAGCGCAGGAAGCAGAAGGAAAGAAGCTCAAGGCTGCACGAGATGTCTTGCGTAAAGAGCGGTCCGATCTGATTAAACAAGAAGCTCTTGTCCAAGGCGCATTGGCACGGATAGGAACGGGTCTCTTAAATGCAACCGATAAGATTGCTATTGAAAAGATGTTGAAAGCGCAAGAATCAGTGAAAAAATCGTTGCTCGATACTTTAGGTGAAGATCCTGATAATAGTGCAACGATTGATCGAATAAAGATGACGGAGCAACTTTCATATGGCGATTATGTACGCGTCAAACCGCTTTTGTTGCCAGCTCTCAAAGAATTACGAGAAAAAGAACTTGAGGGTATTCAAGCTAAGATAGAAAAAATCGAAAGAGAGCTTGAGGCGGGAGTTCTGCCGCTATCAGGAGTGACGCATATACGATTTGAACAAGAAGACTGAGTAAATTTCTGGGTCATCTCCGAGTCGCGGGATGACCCAGCATATCTATCCAAGCAATCGTAACCGTCTATTTCACAAACTGATCTTCATACAATCGCACAATCTCATCACTGGTCGTCGCCTCGCCAGCTCCTTTGTCAGACCTGTAGTCAACAAAGCGTGGAAAGCGCAACGCATAGCCAAGTGAGGTATCGGTGCTGCCCGCTTTGTGTGTGGGCGATTGCGTAATCTCTTCGGCAAGAATGCTCACCACCAGCTCAGGAGCTACCCACACGTCAGGGTAGAGCTGTGGCGCACAGGCAACATTTTTTGGTTGTTCATGTACGGCAAGGCTGTCACATCGCCTGCGCAGTTCGACCCAATCGGCATCTTTCAGCCCAGTGCCAACCTTTGCCAGCGTCTGAAACGAGTCATCATGCTTGTTGTAGACGCCAACCAAAAAGGCGCCGATACCAAAGGCAGCACGTTTGCCAGAACCGGCATAATAGCCCAGCACCACCGCATCGATAGAATCTTCCAGTTGCCCCATTTCATGCCGCTTGAGCTTGATCCAATTAAAATTACGCTTACCCGCTTGGTAAGGAGCATATGGACGTTTGACCACGAGCCCTTCAAGACCAGCTGCAATGCAGCTCAAAAAGTAGCTTTCTAAAGTTTCTACGTTGCCGATAGGTTTTTCTTCAATGACACGCATTGCTGACGATCGCTCACCGACCAGATCCAACAATAATGCACGACGTTGCTCATGGCCGGTTGCTAGCAGATCTTGGCCGTTTAAGTACAACAGATCGAAAAAGATTATTTGGAGTGGAAATTCTGCCGCTTTGGCTTCAATGTCATGCTTGCGTCGACGTTTCATAGTTTCTTGAAACGGCAAAAATGATTGCGTGTTTGGGTCGTACGCTATTGTTTCGCCTTCTGCAATAAAGCTTTGTTTGCCCAGTTTCACAATCTCCTGCACAAGGTCGGGAAACATTGCCGACATGTCGGTCAAATGGCGAGAGAAGAAATGAATCTTTGGTGTGCTGCCCGTTGCATCGTAATGAATCTGTAAGCGAAACCCATCGATTTTTGGTTGCGCAACACAATCGCCCATCTTGTCGATAATCGCGTGTGCACTTGGCAACCGTTCCGCGCCAGCAGGTCTGATTGGTGATCCAATCCGTATAGCCACATGCTGTATAGCATCGACACCAGATTCTTTCAGCAAGCGCGCGGTATAACCAATATCAGCACAGAGATTGTAAGCCGCCTCGATGGTCTCATGTAATGATTTGTTGCCGCAGACCATCCATGACAACGCATCGATAATGGTCATATCAGAAAAACCGAGTCGCAGCTTGCCGATAATAATGCGCACAATAAATTTTGCCGATACCGGATCTACTTGACGCAGTAATGCCACCGCCTGATGCCGTTTCTCTTCATGGGATCCGCTGCCGGAAATCTCTTCAAGCGCGCATAAGTTGGCATATACTTGAGCAACGGTCAGTTCTTGCGTTGTCTGGCCGGCATACTGCTCAATCACAAGCCCGAGGTCGCCCAATTTCTTGCCCTGCTGAGTAATAATCTCGGCGCTTTCTTGCGCAATCTCGGCAACAATATGGGCCATCAACGTTTCTGCCAGCGTAAATTGGGTACCAATAAAAGGCGGGCGCAGCTGCCCTAAGGCAAGATTGCATATGATGGCGGCCTCGTCGGCAGATGCTTTGTCCAAGAGTTGTGCAAGCAGACGCGTCATATCAAGACGGCCCGGTGTCGATTCTATCTTTTGAAAATAGTCGCTTACTGCTGAAAATTTCACGCGTAGATCCTTTTTATTCGGTTAATCGCTCAAGCCCTTTATTTCTATTCGCTTCAAAGGCAGTTTTAAAGATACACAATGAGAGAACGAGGTAGATGCAGTTTAAGACAAGACCAATAATGAGATTCGAGAGAGGCAACTGCTTTAGGATGACGAGAGATCTCATCGCCTCAAAGGTGTAACTCATGGGCAGCAGCCGGGCAATAGCCTGCGCAAAGGGCGGCAGCACTTCGATGGCATAATAGACGCAACTAAATGGGTCGAAAAGCCAACCGACAATATAGATCAAAGCACCTGCTCGCTTGCCGCGATACGAAACGAGCGAAGCGCATAAAAAGCCTACCCATAATCCGGAAAGAATGAGCTGCGCAATGATAGGTGCTAGGCGCCAACCGAGCGTCGTGATCACAAAGCCATATAAAAAATAGATGATAATCGACAGGAACAGGCAGACGACACAGGCAACAGCAATTGCCAGCAGCAGTGTTGCCAACATCCATTCAGAAAGTCGCAATGGGGAGGCGAACAGGTTGACCAGATTTTGAGACCAGACTTCCTCTAAGAAACTGAATGAGATCTCATAATTAATACGCGTCACTAAATGCCACAACAAGGCGCCAATTAAAATAGAGGACGCCGAACTTTGCTGCGTTTCGGTCCAGACACTCGCATATCCCCATGAGATGAGATCCATTAAGGGCCAATAAAAGACCTCGGTGAAACGGAGTGCATCTTGCGTCATGTGACTTATATGCCCCAAAATAACCGCTCTTACACGATAGAATGAGATGTTCATAGAGCTCCAGGCGATGTACGCAAAAGGTGCAAGAAATAATCTTCTAACGTAGGCTTTTCAATCGAGATTTGACAGTATTCAACATTGCTACGCGACAGACTCATCAACAGCTGCGCAATTGCTTGTTCATTGACCGTAATTTCCAGCGTCTTGCCCGTGACGCTATAGGGCAGTGCCTGTTGTTGCGTGTAGGTGATAGCGGCATCCAAACCCTGCTCAATCTCCAACAGAACGCGTGTGTTACCTATGCGGTGTGCAAGCTGTGTTGGCGTGCTGTCATCGATAATCCGGCCATTTTTCAAGATAAGTACGCGATCACACAGCTGGCTTACCTCAGTCATATTATGTGACGTGATTAAAAATGAGGTGCCAAACTCTTGGCGCTGACGCAAAACAAAATGGCGTACATCCTGTGCTACATCAGGGTCAAGAGAGGCGGTCGGTTCATCAAGGATAACGATCTTTGGGTTTGCTAAAAATGCTTTTGCCAGTACAACACGTGTCGTCTCGCCGGCAGAGAGTACGCCAACTTCGGTATCGGCCTTTTGTTGCATACCAAAAAAGGTTAAACAATGATCGATGCGCTGTTCGATTTGGCGCGATGATAAACCGTATAGCCGTCCATACATACGTTAATTTGAGCGCACGGTAAGCCGCTCAGGCAGCTTTGCGTAGGTACTTGCAAAACCGACAGAACCCAAAATTTCTGAGCGATGGGTGGTAAAATCTTGATCAAAGTAGAAGATCTTTCCTGATGTCGGTTGCATGGTACTCAAAAGCATCTGCACGGTCGTCGTTTTACCGGCACCATTAGGGCCAAGCAGTCCGAGAATTTCAGCCTCTGCTACGCTGAATGATATGTCATCGACAGCAGTATGAGCAGCTCTATTGGGACCAAAAAAACGCCTGATGCTGGGAAATGTTTTTTTGAGATTTTCAACACGTAAAACGGCCACCATTACCTCTGAAAAAAGGGTGTTTTAGCTCAAGCATCTACTTATAATCAAAACATACCTAAGTAGAGTGCCATGAACGCAAAATCAATCAATAGGAAGCTGAAAATAGAGTGCTTTCAAAATAGATATTTTTCCGGGTCATCCCTGCGCAGGCAGGGATCCATGCTGTTTATATTTCCACAAAAGATTAAAAATTTTATCAGGCATGCGACCTTTCAGCTCAGTAGAATTTATGGCGGCATCGTTTACTGTTCAAGAGAGCCTTAGAAGTAACTGTATAAGGAGTAATTTCACAGCATGGATCCCTGCCTGCGCAGGGATGACCCGAGAGAAAGCTTTTTTGATAAAGTTGTGTTTATCAGTATCTGAAAGAGATCCAATATCTCTTAATATTATCCAGATGGCGCCAGATTCCCCACAGCCCCATAACCACACAGGTGGAGGCAAGTGACGCGTGCGCAGGCAGTAAGTAAAGACCACCAACAACAAGACCAAGACAGGTAGTGGCCGATGCGATACCAACGGTACGTACAACCATAAAGGTTGTTACCCAGAGACAAAGCAGTAAGATCGTCAAGAACGGTTTGAAAAACCAGATGATGCCCGTTATGGTGGCAAATCCTTTACCGCCCGTAAAGTGCAAAAAGAGGGAATACCCATTGCCGGCAAGTAGCGCAAGAGCGCAGCTCAGGAGTATCGGCTCGCTTGCACCATATGACGCTGCCATCTGCAGATAGAGCAGTGCCTTGAGCGCATCGATGACAAAAACGGGAGCAAAATAATGTGCCCCTAAAATACGTGCGACATTGGTAGCGCCAATGTTGCCAGAACCATGGCGGCGAATATCATGAATGCCACCAGCATACGCAAACAGGTAGCCGGTCGGTATTGATCCTATTATATAGGCTCCAAGCACCATGACTAAGCAATGCAGATCAACCATGGGACGCCTCATTGCCAGAGAGTCTGTAGGCATTGACCACGGTGCGGTAATACTGGTACCCAGAGATGACAGACAAGCATAGAGCAAGCGTTAATAAACTGATTTCTATCCCATTCCAATAGGGAGCATCAGATACTCCATACGCTTGGTACGGATTGAGCAGCGCAACCGCGATATAGGAAAACTGAAAGAAGGTTTTTATTTTAGCCGACCAGCAGACGCGTAATGACAATTTATGTTCGAGCGCTATGTGACGCAAGCCCATGACGAAAAATTCACGACCAATAAAGATGAGCACCCAGTAGTAATATATCTTGCCCACCACGAGCAGTGCAATCAATGCGCTATACATAAGGAATTTGTCAGCCAATGGATCTAAAATAGCACCCAGTACCGTTTGTTGATTATATTTGCGTGCAAAATAGCCATCGAAAAAATCGGTCAGTCCAAAAAAAACAAAACAGGCAGCGAGAAAAAAATTAATCCACGGTGCGTTATACGGACTGAGATGTACGATTAAGAAAGGGATACTGCACGGAGCAATCACGAGCCTGATTAACGTAAGACTGAGAGGAAGGTTTGGGAAGGAAGGGATCATGTATGCTACCTACTGTTGCAATCATCGATTGCCAACTATTTTGGTAGCGGCGCAGGGACTCGAACCCCGGACCTGCGGATTATGATTCCGTCGCTCTAACCAGCTGAGCTACGCCGCCACATTTATATACACCTAAGTATAGCTTAAATTCTTAATTTTTGAATATTAAAAACATCTAAAAATAAACTAAATAGGGATCTCAAGAAAAATAGACCACTAATGAGGGTTGCAACGATGCCAAGCATTAAGGTAATTGCAAAACCACCAATAGGACCAGTACCAAATGTATAGAGAACAAGACCAACAATAAAGGTGGTGAAGTTCGAATCTAAAATAACACGCATAGCATCTGCAAACCCATCACTGACCGCTTTGCGTACATTGATGCCAGCAGCGAGCTCCTCTTTGATCCGTTCAAAGATCAAGATAGAGGCATCGATCGCCATACCGATTGTCAATACAATACCCGCAATACCTGGTAGTGTGAGCGTTGCTTGCATCCATGACAAACCAAGTAAGATCAACAACACGTTATAGAGCAATGCGATAAAGGCAAGCACGCCTGATAGGCTATAATAGTAGAGCGCGAAGAAGAATACCAAGGTGAGGCCGATAACACATGACAAGAGCCCTTGTCTGATCGATTCTGCACCAAGTGATGGACCAACTTGACGTTCCTCTTCAAAGGTTACTGGTGCAACAAAGGCGCCTGACCGTAACAAGACTGCCAACTCTTTGGCGGTTTCTTTGGTAAAGGTCCCAGAGATTTGACCACGGTCTTTAATTTCGCCTTGGATAACTGGTGCGCTGATAATGATATCATCAAGCACGATCGCAAGCTGTTTGCGATAGTTATTGCTTGTAATAGCTTGGAATTTGTTGCCGCCTTGCTCAGATAACGCAAAGGATACGATCCATTGTGCATGTTCTTGATCGATCACGGCAGAGGCATCACGTAGATCTTTGCCCGATACATCGGCAGATTTTGGCACTAAGTAATATATTTTTTCACCAATATGGTCACCACGGCCTGATAAGATCTCCATGCCGCTTGGCAATACGCCGTCATATTCGTACAGAATATCTTCGGCAGATTTGCCAACCTTTTCCACAAGCTTAAACTCAAGTACAGCCGCAGTGCCGATCATCGCTTTTGCTTTTTGTGGGTCTGATACGTCAGGGAGTTCGATCACAATGTTGCGATCGCCATGTGCTGCAATAGAGATTTCAGCAACGCTCAAGCCATCTAAACGCGCACGAAGCACTTCAATGTTGCGCGCAACAGCATCGGTTTCTATCTTCTTGATAGCAGCTGAGGTTGGCACCATACGTACTGTTGTGCCACTCACTTCTTGTGTGTATGCGGTGTCACGAATTGCCGATGCGGCAACTTGAGCATCGTCATTTGATGCGAAGACTAATTCTATAAAGCCATCTTTAACATCATAGGAGGTTGGTAGTTGTTTATTGGTGCTGCGTAGGTCGATCAGTATGAGATCAAGTTTTGAGCGCATGTTGGCTTCGACAGCTTTGTTTGTCTGTACGCCGAGCGTAATGTAGGTTCCGCCAACAAGATCTATACCAAAGCGTAGCTTTTGACGTAATGGGTACAGCAAGTAACAGCTGACGATTGCGAGAATAATCCATGGGGTAAAACTAGAAAATCCGATTCTGCGTAGTGCAACACTCATGCTCAACTCCTTTTTGGGACATCTATTTTTTACTAAGCTTAAAAAATGAGAGATGATGCTTTATATGGCCATTACGACGAGATGTCCGCCGTCGTCCGATTTCGCTTGTCAGCTACATCGTGACTATGGCGTGACAGCCTTCGCTCATTGGCTGGCTTGCCCAGCCGTAGCTCCTTAGGAGCGAAGGCTGGTGCCGAGGAGGGGACTCGAACCCCTACAGGATTTCTCCCACAGCCACCTCAAGGCTGCGTGTATACCAGTTTCACCACCTCGGCTTGTGCATGTCAAAAGCAACCACGCAAAGATAGCACAAGAAATGGCAATTTTCAAACTCTGATATGCTTTTTTTTCTTTATTCCTTAGAAGTCCAGAAGCTACGTATCCATTGATAGACGGCATCCCATGCGCTTGAGAGCCAGCTGAACATGCCATGACCGCTGTCAGCTTCAGCTTTAGCAGGTTCTGGTTGCGCAGGATTTTCAAGAGCACATTTTTTGGTGCGTAACGATTCTACCTGTTTTGTCACATCAACGCCATGCTCTTTGAGTGTTGCAAGCGCGATCATCACCGCATCAATATGCTCTTTTGTTTTGTTGGTGAGCGTCGTGAAATAGGTGGCAAAATCAGCTTTGATGTACTGCTCTATAGTTATGATGTTCTCAAAAGAGGTGCGCATCTGATGGTACGATTCTTTTGCTTGCTTGTCGCTGAGCTCTCGTTCGATTTCGCGCAGCTGCTGGTCAGCCTGTTGCTCATAGGTTGAGCAGAGTGCAACTTGATGATTGAGCATTTTGAGCGCTTCGTCAAAAAGGAGCGCCAGTTTGTCTATTGCCTGTGCTGCGGTTTGCAGCTGATCAAGCTGCTCCTTTTCCTTTTCGAGCGCAGAAAAAGCGGCGCGTTCCTGCTCATCTAATTCACCAACCTTTTTACGTTGCTCATCTAATTCATTTTTGAGCATGGTAAGTGCTGCAACAAGCTCACCCTGTTGATAACCACTTTTTCGGTAGAAATCGGCAAAGGTGGTCATGAGTATTTTGCTGTATTGTTCAGCAAAGGCATCCCGCTCTGCATCCACTATTTTTACGCGATTGATAATCTCGTCATACAGCTTGCGTGCACGCTCCCACCAATGGCGCTTGAATAGCCAGTTGCCTTTCGTTTCACCCTTCACGTCCATGGTGTCAATACCAACTGCCGCATCCTCTGTTTGCTCATCCATGACTTTCGTAGCAGCTGGTGCAGGAGTAGCTGCGGGTTCAACCGTTGCCGGTTGGGGAGCACTCGGTGGTACGTTGGTGGTTCCTGCTACCGGTGGTGTAGGCAGAGCAGGAAATGATGCAGCGGTCGATGTCTCTGCCCCTGTTGTTGTGATAGGTATAGTTGCTGAAATAAGTGGTTTTTCGCTAACCTGAGGCATGCTTGTTACAGGGGTAGCAGCCTGCACGTGTTGAGAATTTGAACTAGGGGTATGCATTAATGCATTGTTTTGGTCAGGTGGGTATTGACCCGTGCTGGTAGAGCCGGTCAAAATTGATACCATACCGATTCCTAATTTCAAATGGTTGCGGCACATGCAGGGCACTCCTTATAATATTTTTGAAAGCTCTTTTAATTCATCCAAAAGCGCTTGAGAAAGCTCCTGTGCTTCAGGTGATGTGTAGCTCCAGCGCACGCCAGCATCGACTTTTGTCAGAGGCGAGCGATCGCTTTTGATGTCGATGATATCAATTCGCACGAGATTCATCAATGGATGTACTTGTGAGGGAGCGCGCACCACGCCAGCTCTTCCTAAAATACTGTAAGCAACATTGCCTTCGTCTAAAAAGCAGATCATCACCTTTTTTTGCCATACCATATTATGGTAGCCAGTATGATCTTTGTGTATAGAAATCAGAATGCTTTCTTGTCCCTTAGGGTATATCGATTGGATAGGAGTCGTATGAGGCAACCCTTTTTCTGAAAAAGTAGCCAAAACGCCTACCGTTTTTCCCTCTTTGAGCACTTGAAGAATGTCATCAGGAAGTTTAATACCAACATGTTTTGCCATGCAGTCCCTATCAGTTAATAAATAGATTGATGTACGCTATTTTACCAAGTTCTTGTTGCGCCCTAGCTTTTTAAGCGATGGCGGACACGCAGGTTATAAAGATAAATGAGATGCAATACCATTTTCTACAGATATGCCTTCTGATGTTAATATAAGGTAACCATCTACATCTTTTATAAGTCCAGCGTGCATCAACGATGCTATTCTGTCCGTTATCTGCCGATGTTCATCGGCCGTGAGTCCATCCAGAATGTCTTTGCATACTACTCCGGTAGACTGCCGTAAGCCAAGCATAACTTTTTCAAGATGTATCTGTTGGCGTGTTAATGCCTCCCATGAGGCTTGAACAGACTCTTTTTTTTCAGCTGCTTGCAGGTAACGCATAAGATTTTTTTCAT
>CAZHJT010000011.1:27064-32112 GCA_964533545.1 uncultured Pseudomonadota bacterium
CAAAGGCCTTGTAGGGCTTGCGCTGCCAATAGACGGTATTATGTCGTGATTGATGGCCAGGCTTTGCAAAATTTGAAATCTCGTACTGCCCAAAGCCATGCTCGACCAGCGTGTGCCGTGTCCAGGTGTACAGATCAACCAGATCATCATCAGGGGTCAAGGTGACCTCTTTTTTCTTGACCTTGAAATAGAGCGGGGTATCTTCATGGACGGTCAAGAAGTAGACAGAAATATGTTGTATGGGCCATTGAACAATCTGATTAACCATGCTGCGCCATTCATCGGCATCAACACCAGGCAACCCTACGATCAAATCGACCGAAAGTGATTCAAAAAGTGGCGATGCTTGCTCAAGTAATGGAAGCACATCACGAGCCGATTGGTGGCGATTAAGCCCTTTGAGTACCTTGTCATTGAGCGATTGTACGCCAATGCTCAAGCGGGTAATGCCCAGTGATCGCCAGAATGCCAATTGGCCTGGCATGACGGTCCCCGGATTGACCTCTAAGGTTATTTCAGCGGTGGCAGCGATCCCAAATAAGCGGCGGATAGTTGCCATGGTTTCCTGTAGAAGGTCGTTAGGATAGGTGCTCGGCGTGCCTCCACCAAAATAGAGCGTCTCTAAGGGTGTTGTGCCGGAACTGTCGCCAGCGGTACGAGCAGCATACTGTTCGATTTCTGACAAGAGCGCGCGGTGGTACTGTCCCATAAACTGGTCGTGAGATGCCAAGGCCACAAAAGGGCAAAAGTGGCATTTGTAGGGGCAAAATGGCCAATGCACATACATACAACGAACAGACTCTGGGGCATAAAATTCCACAAATCCTCACAGGCTCAGTTATTTTTTCTGAGGGATAGTTTTATAAATAATGGCACGGCTTGCGGCAAAATCGGACTCAATTTGAGCCTTAATTGCGCAGGCATTGGAGAATTTAATAATAACACTTCCGCTAAAAATAGCCCGTATTGATTCTAAAAGATCGCTCGGGAAATGATTTTTTTCTAAAAAGGCGATCGCCTCGTCGTCAGTTTTGCCTATAATATCAAGGGCGTACCGTTCATATATATACCGCTTCAGGAGTCCGGTAAGTGCGGTGTAGAGCTCTTTACTATAGACGACCGACACAAATCCTTCTGTCTCGAGCCTGTCCAGTTCATGCAAGGCCCTTTGCCAGGGAGTCAGTGCCCGTTTTTTGGCAAGAACTACGCGCAGGCTATACCATAGGGAGCCCAACAGAAGAAGCGCTATGGCTGCATAGGCGCAATAGGTGAGCCATGATTGTTGCCACCATGGCGTATGGCTCATCTGGTAGATATCGTAGAGTTGCTGCGCAGGATCATGTTGACGGTCGCTGACCATGGTTCTCGCCACATTTTTGTAGGTTTATGAGCATGTTTTGCACGATATTCACTCTCGTAGGATAAAAGCAGTCACTGAAAAGGTCAATATAGCGGCCGGTTGGGTGCAGGGCAGTGGCTTGGACGCGGAGCATCATTGCTTGTGGTTGCTCGGTGCTGTTGCCGTATCGGCTGTCCACTTGTAACACAGGTCTGGCAAGAAGTTTTACAAAAGCTTTATCTAAAACTTGATTCATTGCTTTATGAATTTATACTTACCATGATATAAAAAAAGAAATGCAGTAACGAGTACTCTGCGTGCAGTTGATAAAAACTCTATTTTTTTTCAGTTGCATTCAGTAAGGTTGTTGCTTGTGATAAACTACGTATCCTACAATATCATTCTTCATTAGCATAAGGAGCTAAGACATGGCGTACAGCGTTAAATCGAAAAAGAGCGGAAAGACCTACTTCTTGCATACAAAAGAAGTTGAATTGGCAGCAGGTCGTAAACAAAGAATCTACTACTTTGCAGGCGAAGCTGCAGATAATGCTATCGCTGCATTGCCTGCTGGTTATGAAGTAATGGAAAATGAACGCACTGGCTTGCCAATGTTGCGTAAGAAAAAGTAAAATACTGGCAACAGTGATCAAAAGAGGTTCAAGTGTTACTTGAGCCTCTTTTTTTTATGCAGTGCCATTTCATACACCGCGATCAGTTGTTGCGCATGTGTTTCAAGTGTGTAGTTGTTCGCGGTTGCACGTGCGCCACAAGATAGTTTTTGTAGCAGCTGTTCATCATGCGTGAGCAGCGCTATAGTTGCAGCCATCTCATGCACCGTCTGCACAATATACCCATTGTACCCATTGTTGATGATAGAGCGCTGGCCAGGCCCATCAAGCGCGATAGCCGGTGTGCCACAGGCCATTGCTTCTGCAAGTACTAATCCTTGCGTGTCGCTCGATGAAGGAAAAAGAAAAAGATCGGCTTGTCGGTACCAGGCAACCAAGCTTGCCTGATCAGCTTTGTGATGAAAGCGCACCTGTGTGCGATCTAAGCCGAGTGTGTCATACGCATAGCTCTGTATCTCATGCCAAAGCTGTCCGTATCCAACAACATCAAGCTCATAACTGCCCTGTGGCAGCAGCGCGACGGCATCGAGCATTGCATGCATATTTTTTTCGCGCACAAATCTCCCCACATACAACAGCTTGCGTGGTTGTGTGGAGACACGCAATGCTTTTTCTGGCATAAAAAAACAGGAGCGTATGGGGCTTGCAACTATCGATACCGCAGTCTCTGTTTGATGTGCAGTGATCACCTGCGCAACCGCATCGCTTGGAGCAATGATATGATCCACCTGCGCGTAATAGGTGCGCAAGCGTTGCGTAATCAAAAATGAGGTAATTTTGTGTGGCAATGGCACATAGTGTGTGTAGGCATGGTAGAGCGTATGGTGCGTAAAGATCACAGGGCAATCGCGCCTGCGGGCTATTTTAAGCGCTGCATGACCCAATAACCACGGGTGGTGAGCATGTATGATATCCGGTTGCACCGTTTCTATTATCTCCTTCAAGTATCTGTGTGTGCGCCATGGTACGGCAATCGGGTTTTGCTTAAATTTCATGGGCAACACCGTTGGTAGGCGGTGTACATAGTCCGGATCCTGATCGGCACCTGCAATATTGAGCGTGACGATCTTCACCGTGTACCCGCACGCAAGCAACGCTTGTGTTGAGGCATGTACCGATTGTGCAACGCCCCCTTGATACGGGAAATAGTTGTTGGTGACCATCAGCACCGTGCGCGGAGTCATAATTTTACACCGAAGCGTTTAATGCGCGCATGATGCTCAGCACGCTACCGATGCCTATCTTTGGTTTGCAAAAAATAAGATAGGTCGATTCTTTTTTAGGACGAAATTTTTTCCAGTATCGTTGTCGTTCTTCGTCACCAAAATTGAATATTTTTTTCGACAGCGCATACGCATGCCGCGCAAACCATGTGGTAAGGCATCCTAAGCCTTCAATGCGATTCAGTTCGCTGCTCGGCACTGAACCGATTGAAAAAAATGAGCAGCCCTGTTGTGCAAGCAGTTCAAACGCGCAGACGAGCAGCAGCTCAGAGGTTCCTTTTGGCGCAGTGTCAGGCACCATCGAGAAGCTTAATACCCATCCTTTTGGTATGCCGATTGCGTTCAAGATCAGCACGCCGATAATGACGCCATTTTGCTCGGCATAAAAATAACGCTTGTGTTCACGGTCGGCAAAAATAGCGACATGTTGTAGATATATTTGCGGGCCTTTGCGATTCTTGATCCATGATTGACCTATTGCTTCAATCATCTTTTCTTGCTCAGCATTATATGCAATATACTCGCATATCTGCACCCCTTGGCGTGCCGCTTGGTTGCATTTTCTACGCAATAGCGCAGCCTTCTCTCCCGATCCGATGCGCGGGTCGTGTGATGGGTCGATAATCAGTTCGTGTCCGAAGCTGATGGCAGCTTTGCACGCCTTTTGGAGCGACCAGTTGGTAAATCGTTCAGATGCAGCAACATAGATTATATTCTTCACTGTTTTTTCAAACTCAGCATGAAATGCTGCGGTCAAATCGGCGATATGTTCTGGTGGACAGAGTGGATCGCCAAATACGATAATATGGTTCGATTCAAGGCGGTAGCCGATAATGCCCGGTATCGTCGGCTTGCTAAAAATTTTACACGCAGGGTCGAGCAGTGCAATCGATGCTGAGTTTCCCCAGAGCGTTATGCAATCGGCAACTGAATACTGTTCGTTGCACATACTCAACTGTTTCTCTTGCGTCAGTGTTGTTGTTTTTGAAAGCATGTACGATCTTAATTTCTTTTGAAAATGGTGAGGATTACTATGCGATAGGCACAATAATACTGAAAGAATGGTGTGCGTGCAAAAAAAGAGATGCGCGAGTGTGAATGCTTTGCGCCCATCAGCCTATTGGCGTTGGCAATGCATGATAAAGTGTGAGCGCAAAAAAAGAGGCCTGACTGTTACATCAGGCCTGCTTTCGTCAAAGCGACATTTGTTATTTGAGAGTTGTTCGATGATATTTGTTTTGATTGGCTACAAGTTCTTTCTCTGACTCGCTCAATAAATTGTGGAGCTCGATTTGAGTATCTCCACAATCAAGATGAATGTAAGGGGCTTTGTCTTCGCTGCCGTAGGCTCCATATGCATCGTAAGTGTATGTTTCGTAAGCTTTGCATTTTTTAGCAATGCCAATACGCGCTATAATGGAATTATCTGTTCGATCAAGAAAGCTGCTTTCAAGTCTCCAATTAGATTCACCGGTAGGGATCTCTGGTTGATCGAACTGGCCTTTCTCGATGCCATTGGGAGTTATATATGTATATGCCCACTTAGCAGCACATCTAATCCTGTGAAAATAGAACCAATCCCGACTCTTATCGTCATTGGGCTTGTACTTAGATTCTTTAACTGTTATAGAGGGATGGCCATCCGCATTTATGTATATGCCGTCCTCTGTCTTCACCGTATATGTGTTGAAGTCGCCAGTTGCCTCTGCGGCCACCACTTGGTCAGCACAGGCAAAAACCAAAACGGCTAATAAAGCTAATTTTAAGTTCTTCATAATAACATCCTTTATCTATATAAAAGATTAAACATGCTAGTTTCTCAGGTTTAAGCAGGCAATGTCTTTTGCTCTATTC
>CAZHJT010000012.1:0-28296 GCA_964533545.1 uncultured Pseudomonadota bacterium
GGCACATCTTCTGGTAGTTTAAAAATAGACATAAGTTTTGATACTTGATCACCACCGAAAAGACGCATGATATCGTCTTCTAATGAAACATAAAACCTGGTTGAACCTGGATCACCCTGACGCCCTGCCCTGCCACGCAACTGATTGTCTATCCTTCGACTTTCATGACGTTCTGTACCGATAACGCGAAGACCGCCAACAGACACAACTTCCTCGTGGTTTTTTTGCCACTCTTTTCTATACACACTGCCGACAGAATGAACCATAAAAACCGTCCAAGCTTCAGCTCCCCGTATCATCACAATACTCGTAAAAAACGCCTTCCATCACCAGCAGAACAGGTCACAAGACAACAGCATGCCTCAGAAGATGATGATACACTTTTTATACCATTGTCATCTCTGGAACGGGTCGATAGAGTCAATAAAGAAGGTGATCCTCTGATAGATGATTATAACCGTCAAGATACCACAAAACAGTACCATCCAAACGACTGTCTTACTTTCTTTGTACGATTAAAAAAGAGCACGTCTGATGCTGATATGGATGGCGGCATCATTACAGCGTCCTATTTTTTTTATCCTCAACAATACGTATGCTCAGTATACCGTCCGCACAACTCCAACGGAAAGTTGCAACAGTATCTTGCCAATGACACATTCGATCTGCTCAAAAAACGCTTTGAAACTCAAGAAAAGATCGAAAAAACGTTAAAAAAATTAGCGGACGAACAACGGCTGCATGAAGAGCTCGAACGTAACGCTCGCAGTCTCCGTCCAGACATTACGATGCATGTGCATAATAGATCTACCACTCAATAAAAGGAGTTGCTATGTCCTCAACAACTCAATCGATTACCACAGCATTATTCTGTATGTTTTTGAGCAGCAGTTGTATACAAAGCATGGATGAAGAACTGAAGATCCACGCACAAGCACCCGCAGGCAGCGCTTTCAATTCATCACAGATAAGAACTCAATGTCTGCAGGATATACAGGAACACACAAAAACCATTACCCGTACCCCCTATAAAAAATCTGGCATAACTCATTATTGCGCCCATTTGGACAATGGCAACTGCGTTTCTGCCTGTTTAAATAGGCCAAGCAACACCTTTCACACGTATCTCGTTTTTTACACTATCACACAGAACAACGTCAAAACATGTAGAGTTTTAGACAAAGAAGAGGATGCCCGACCTGTTTATGAAGTGCTCTCCAGGCGTTGCCAAGCAATGTTGAAAGAAGATCTTAGGCTGCGGCAATAGAGATCTACTTTCTGATCGCTACCTTAAGATCCATACTTGAAGCGCCAAAATATTTCTTGGCGAAATCAGCAATCTCATGCGCATTGTAATGCAACGTGCCTGACAACGTCAGATGCACTGCGTTAGTTTCATGAATAACGCGACCAGCGATATACATATCATCGGCAATTTGCATGAAAATAGAACCTGCCGATCCACTCATTAACGAACCATCGCAGACAATAAAGCGTGCATCTGCATGATCATTGAGTTTCAGACGAGCACATAGCTTGGCAAGAAACAGCTCAAGCTCTTTTGGATCACGAATACGTTGGTCGTAACATGCCTGCAGATCAATACGAACTTCTAAAATAATCGACTGTGGTGAACGAGCAAGCACCTTTGCTAGTGCTGCATGCGAACTGCTCGTGTAATCCTGTTCTTTTGCCTGCAGCGATAAACCTATTGCTGCTGAAGCTAAAAAACTCATTAAAACGGTATATACTTTGATTTTCATAGAAAGCCCTTTATTCGATGATTATTACAGATTCTGAGCATCTTTAGTGTGCACTACGTTTGCCCAGTAAGCTTTGTAGTTTTTGATAGGCGCACACTATGCCATATGCTGTTAGTATAATCAAAATCGGCTCAAACGTCATCCGGTAGCGGCAACAGCCATCCATCCCTGTCATGCCAGCCAGAATAAGTATAAACAGGGTAGATAATCCGAGGGTTGCCCATGCACGCTTGCGCCAAAGCATCAAACAAGCAAACAGGACCAACAGCCAGCGCATAAAGCTCCAAAAAGCCTCCACTAGAGCTACCCACCGTATCCAGGGGTGCACAGCACCACCAGTCACATACTGGTACATACGGCTAGCCACCGAACCTTGCAGCCAGAAGAATGAGTGTGGATGCTGCGGGTCGTTGCGGCCAGCAAACAACTGTTTGAACTGTGTTGAAAAAAGACCAAACAAGGTTTTGGCAACATTCTCACCCCATACATACGCACACGTTGCCGGGTGAGTTATCACCGTCTGCCAAAATAATGCACGCGCTGTCACCCAGCCTGATTCATCAAAAGCATTGTCCGATCTAAATGCCAGCGTTGTCTGAGCAATCTCATAGGATGAACGCTGTTCTAGTCGCCCAATAACTTTCGATAAATAACATTGGTAGATATTTAAACTCATCATAGGCGCCAAGGCAAAGCTGGCATAGAGCATATAATTGCGCACCATGTACAGCAGGACAAAACCATAGCCCACTATGCTCATCAACAAAACGTGAGACAGATCACCAAAGCGACGCCCTGCGCGCGAAAAACAGGCGATTGCCAATAACACAGGTGGCACTACAAGCGCAATTGGCTTAACAATGAGAGAAAGCCCTAACGCAATGCCCGCTTGCACAGCAGCAGATGTTGAACATGTGCGTGTTGCAGTCACCCAGCGCTCAAAAAAGAGCATCAACAGAAAAGTAAGCAGTATCTCGGCAAGCAATAACTGTGGATAGGTTATAAAGCCAAGGTTTACTGCACACAACACCAGCGCACCGACAGCAGTTGTTGCGTCAAAAAAGAGGCATGCTATGCGATACGTGAGCAGCATCGTCAATATCGCCAAAAAAACCTGAAAAGCTACTATCGCCGCCATGCTCTTATTGCTCATACGGTAGAGCAGACTGACAAAAAGTGGATATATAACGGTTTGAATAGGTGCTTGATCCGTGGCGCCCACACGTGTCGTGTCACCGCTGGCACTACGCGCACTCGTGTCATAAAAAAATGAATCATGATCAAAATGAGCGGCGGCATCCGGAATCTGTTGATAAACTCCCCATGACACACAGGCAAAGAGCAGCAGGCTGGCTAGGCACAGCGCACCATGAAGCGGCAGTATATCTTGTATGGTTTGCTTGATCTTCACCGTTTTTGCACGTGATCGGTAGAGTAGGTTCTGCTCCATGCTGATAGCCCCTTTTTTAGGCTTCTTAAAAGATTTCTTTTTTTAGATTATGTAACGTTGCCGTCATGACAGGATAATATTCTTTTATATTCACATATATCGTTTCGGCTAGCTCTTGATTATAGGTATGAGATGTCAAATTTCTATCTCGCAACATCGCCAACCACACACGCTCATCATCAATCAGCCTCCCTACAAATGCTTCACGTAAAACATCTTTTGGGTAAGCAACTTCGACACCTTTCGATGCAAGCAACAGCTTTAAAAGCTTCCAAAAAAGTTCGATCGAGAACTCAAAACGCTGAATCGTCGCGTCAAGGTACATTGAATCGGCATCAATCGGTTTATCTACCGCGGTACCCAAACCCTTCAAAACTTTTTCTACTTTTGAAAATGCTTCTTCTTTTTGATGTTTACTCACAGTTATTGTATCAACAAAATCCAGATCGCTTAGTTGTTTAAAAAATTTATACTCTTGCAGTTGTCTCATCATGCACATCTCCCTTATGGTTGCTGAAATGCCAGTCTATCCCGGCAGCGCAAAGGTAGCAAGAAAACTACAGCCGCACTATACCCCGAAAAAAGGGTAAAAAACAGCTAAAAACCAGTCTTTTCCCTGTCTCCTTGCCCTGTATTTTTCTTGATTTTATGTTACTATAAGAAAATAAACCGTAGTTTTTGGCTACACAACGGAGACTTTATGAATTACAGATCCCTTATTTTGACCGTTTTTATGTCCATCGGCTGCATGAGTAATGCCTCTGAACGCGGACCTCAAGCAGCTGCTGGCTCATGCAATGCTATCTCATTAGCTATAGGTGTCGCTTTAGCGTACTCGACCGTAAAAACTGCGTTGAATGGGTGCTGGTACAAATATAATCAGGCGACTCTCTCTGATAAGACAAGGGAACGCTCTGTATCTCTCAGCGATAGGTGGCACTCATCTAAGGACGAAGACCCGCACAGATATTCTATAACTAATGCTGAGGAGTGGCGCAGATACCATGAGCATGTTACGGAAAATGCAGCCAAATATAATCAAGAATTACGAAGAGATATTGACGAACAAAAGAAAGTATGTTGCTCATCGGCCAAATCTGCTGTTGTTCTTACCGCCGCGTTGGGCGCTTATTCTATCATTCGCAATATAAATTAACTCCAACATCAAAATCATAAAAGGCAGGAGACGTTATGAATTACAAAACCCTTGTTTTGACTGCTTTCATGGCCATCGGCTGCATGAGCAATGCCGCTGAGCACAGACCTCAATCAACTACTGGTCAGTCTTTGTTGAATGCCAGCATCTGGACGCTTGGCGGACTCACTGCATTTCTTGGCTTAAAAGCCGGGTACCACTTTGTTCTAACACGCCGTTACGATTCTCAGGTACGCAATAGCAAAGATCAACATAATCAAAAAGCTCAAGATCGTGGAGTTGCAAAGTTCCAAGAAGGACAGTTACTAGGTGGTGAAAACAAAAAAAATGCATATGATCGCGTGAGTGATGTGCAATTTTTGGAAAGTATCAAGGATTGTGTATTTCGTGGCCGCTTGGGCTTTCTGTGGAACAAAGTGCCCGAGACTTCTTACCCCCTCACAGAATTAAGCGAAATTGAAAAGAACAATTTATCGGAAGCGAAAAACAAGATTACTGCATTAAACGATCAATCCATTTATCACACTGACCAACACATGAAAACAACTGCATTGTTTTTTCTTTCTGGTTTGACCTTAGCAGGAGCTTACCTGTTCAAAAATCGCTCTAGCCAAAAGTAAGCTCAGAATTTACGCACAATGCATCTGCAAAAACAGATCACGCCACACAAATTTACTGCTGCCAGGCATCAATGGTCGCGTCAACCATAAACGCACCATGGTGACCATACGCAACGCCTCTTTCTTTTTCTTCATATCATGAGCAACATACGCTTGTCGCAGCTGCGCAAGCCAATAGAGCAGAATCTCATCTAACAATGCTGATGTAGCTTGTTCAGATGGTTTGCTTTTTTCAAGCTCCTGAAAAAAAGCGTGGGGACTTTGAAAAGTCGTCGTCATAAAAAAGGAGCTGAGTATACCATCGGTGGCAGATGATGAAGCGGTATGCCATTGCTTCATGATACAACGCGAACGAAGCGTTGGTAAGATATCATCAAGTCGTTCTGTCAAAAAGATAAAATGGTAGCCAGCTGGTGGTTCTTCGACCGTTTTTAATAAACGGTTTGAACAGGCGGGGCTGAGTCTGTCGGCCTGCGTAATGACAAAAAAATGGTGCGTATGGGGTTCAAGCGCAAATGATATCGTATGCAACAGCAGCTCTATATCTTCAAGTACGTATGTGGAACCCTGAGGCGCAAACCAAGAGACAGCATGATGCTGTTGTTGAGTAAGCGCGCGACAGGTAACACAGACCTGACACGCATTGCAGGTCGCAAAAAATTTCTGTAACCATTGGTACGTGTAGGCAAGTACCTCATCATGAGACCCCACCCACAAATGTGCCGGTGTTATGCGCGTTGGAGCATCCACTACGACATCCCTTTACGACATAAGAGCTCATATACAGAGGCTGCTGTTTCTTGCGCCAAACTAACTGGATCGAGCGACCCGTCAACGACAAGGACATCTTGTCGTGGAGCTACTAAGCTTTCGTAACCCTGAAAGAGCTTGTTGATAAATGAGTCACTTTCCTTTTCGTAGGCAGTTATGACCGCACCCCGTTTTTTGATGCGATCTGCCGCTAGTGCAGGTGTAACACGGACATAAATAACCAGGTCTGGCATACGCCCTTGAGTAACCCAATAGTTTATGGTGCGTAGCGTATCGAGTTCAAGCCCACGTGCATACCCTTGGTAGACCAACGAAGAATCAAAAAAACGATCCGATATGATGACCTTACCGCTCGATAACTGCGGCAATATAAACTCATGAAAATGTTGAGCACGGTTGGTTGCAAACAACAGATATTCGGCTTGGGGACACATCGGTACCGATCGCTCTTGAATGAGTGCGCGAATTTTCATACCAAGACCGGTTTGGCCTGGCTCGCGTGTAGTAACAACAGCGACCCCTTTGTCAGACAAAAGGCGGGCAAGCTGAGCGGTTAAGGTTGTTTTGCCGCAGCCATCGATTCCTTCAAGCGCAATTAAATATCCGTGGGGTATATGAAGCATATGCAACTCTTTGCTATACTAGTAAGGAATATTATGACAGCATGGATCCCTGCCTGCGCAGGGATGACCTTGCGCAGGGAAGACCTGAAGTTAAGTATACACTAAAGAGATTATATGGGAAAAACTATTACTATAAAGCCTGGCTGTATTACCTGCGGAGCCTGTGAATTTATAGCTCCACAAGTATTTCAAGTGACCGATATATGCCATGTCGTGCCAGATGCTGTTCTTGCAGAGCATGAACCTGCTATAGTTTCTGCCGTGCAGGCTTGCCCTGTCAATGTTATACAGTATGATGATGATTCTCAGGTTCTTTAAAAAGAAGTTGGAGACCGATGGCACATCGAGCACACGAGAAAGAACTATTTAAAAAAGCGTATGATCAACTACTCCAAGGCAACGAACAACTTCCTTGTCTTGGTAGATTGTTACAGCGTACTGCCCGCATGGTGCCCCACAATACGGCACTTTTTTATGAAGATAGAAGCTTGACCTACCTACAGCTCTATTTCTATGCTACGCAACTCAGTAAAAAACTGCAGGCATCAGGCGTTAAACCACGTGATCGTGTTATTTTGCTCTTCGAAAACATGCCAGAATTTTATATAGGTTATTTTGGTATCGTGCAAATGGGTGCTGTTGTGGTTCCTCTTAATACCTTTTTGCAAGTAAATGAGATCGTCCATATTCTTGATGATGCCAAACCTTCCATGATTATCGTTTCATCATCACTCATGCAGATGGTTGAAGAAGCGGCTACCGCTCGCTCAATTCCTCTGCTGACAGAACGGGATATGGAGTCTGGCCCCGTGCCGGCAGTCCTTACTCATTTTAAAGTGACCGATTTAGATGCCGACGAAATGGCTGCCCTTTTATATACGTCAGGCACAACAGGAACTCCTAAAGGAGTCATGTTAAGTTCAAAAAATATATTTACGAACGTATTGCAAGGCGTTGCACGGTTTGAGCTGCAGTATACCGATAGAGTTTTTGCGGTATTACCCTTGTTTCATAGCTTTGCTCAAAATACCTGCATATGGTCCAGCATATTTAATGGATCCTCTATTATTCTTGTACCAAAAATTGATCGTAGAGCCATACTCAAAGCACTGAAGTATGAACCAACTATTCTGCTCGGCGTTCCTGCACTATTCGGCCTTTTGTGTCTTATGAAAACCGCACCACTTGATAAGGTACGTATCTGCATAGCTGGCGGTGATGCATTGCCTGATCGCATACGAGCCTCATTCGCCCTTATCTACCGAAGAAAGCTCTGTAATGGGTATGGACTCACCGAAACAAGCCCTATTGTTTCAGGTGATATTGAAGATGAATTAACCTGTGCAGCCAATGTAGGCACACCCGTTGTTGGCATGGAATGCCTTATTAAAGATGATGCTGGATACCCTGTACCGCAAGGGCAGATCGGGCAGTTGTGGGTTAAGGGTGACAACGTTATGCTGGGTTATTACAATGCACCCGAAATGACCGAATCTATACTCAAAGATGGCTGGCTCAGTACTGGCGATCTCGCCTATCTTGATCATAAAGGAAGAATTGTTATCACCGGTCGGTATAAAGATTTGATTATCCATAAAGGATTTAATATCTACCCTCAGGAGATAGAAAACGTTATTCTCATGCATCCTGATACACTCAGGGCTGCAGTTATTGGCAAACCTGACGCCACTAATGGCGAGATTCCTATCGCTTACGTGCAATTAAAACAAGAGAACAAAAATATAGCTGCTCAGCTTGAAGCATTGTGTGCTAAAAATATTGCTGCGTACAAAATACCGCGACAATTTATCTGTAGCGTTGAACCATTACCTCTCACCGCTACTGGCAAGGTTGACAAAAAAGTGCTGAAGAAATTGGTATAAAATACCATGATCAAGATAGCTCATGTTACTGCAAGTTTAAAAAAAGGGGGCGCTGAAGAGATTCTGTGCTCCCTTGTCACCCACCTTGATACCACGCAGTTCACATCACAGGTGCTTTATTTTCATCATGGGCCACATGTCGAGCATCTGCGCATCAAGAACATAGAACTTCATCACATACGCGGCCTCATCTGCATGTATGATCCGGTGTTTTGGTTTCGCTTGATACGCACCTTATATCTGA
Organism: uncultured Pseudomonadota bacterium; assembly: GCA_964533545.1. Lineage (GTDB taxonomy): Bacteria > Babelota > Babeliae > Babelales > Vermiphilaceae > JAFEAZ01. The sequence goes on from CAZHJT010000012.1 coordinate 8,511, forward strand.
TCAAACCTGACTGTATTCATGCGCTCTTATGGTCCTCTCAGTGCGCAAGTCGCGTTATTGGCTGGTTGCTGCGCATCCCCGTCATAACGGTCTACCACAATCAAGCGACCTTAGAATCTGGTATACGTCTTTTTATAGATTCTATAACGTTGAAATGCGCAAACAAGATCGTGGCAGTTTCACACACTGTTGCTCAATCGATAAAAACTGCTCACGCTTATGTACCAGCATCACATATTACGACAATTACTAACGGCATTGCTGCTCAAAGCATCGACAACTATCTGTCGACACATGCCCAACCAAGCAAAACTGAGCTTAACATACCGGCAAATGCGCAGATCATTGGCACTGTTGGCCGCCTGCATCCGGTCAAAAAGCATTCACTGTTGTTGCGTGCTTATGCATTAGTACTTCAAAAACACCCAAATAGTTATCTTATTTTAGTCGGAGATGGACCAGAACAAGATCGCCTTGTTTGTCTGTGCCAACAACTGAATTGTGCCTCTCAAGTCATTTTTATCACCAAAAAACAGGCTTACCCGTATTATGCTCTGTTCGACTGTTTTGTGTTGCCATCAGCACAAGAGGGTATGTCATTGGCGCTGCTTGAAGCGCATTATTTCAAATGTGCGTCGGTTGTCGCGCATAACTCACCAGAGCATGATATTATTACGCATGGGCACAATGGGCTTTTAGTAAAACCTGACGATGCACACGACCTTGCACGCGCCATACACTCAGTGTTGGATAACAAAGCATTGCAACACAAGCTGGGCAATAATGCGTACAATCATGTTATAGAAAAACATACCATTACGCATATGGTTACACAGTACGAACAACTGTTTAAGAAAGTCTCGTAGCCATTATATAAACATAGATCATCATCGAATCTCTTGCGCACAATACCGACAAAAGTATATGCTCTTTCAGTCCCCGGCTAACTACTACTAGGGCAGAAGGAGCAGCTATGCAGCATACATCAACCACGCGACTCTCCACCCTTTTGTTAATCTGCTTATTTGCAAACCATTCCTGTCATGCGTGTACTCATACACGCTCCTGGTTGCACCGCATAACTGGCATTGATGTATGTGCTCATGTACCTGAGTCTGGTGAACTTTTAAAAGCACTCGGTGTGGTCCTCAGTGTGGCGATAGCGATACGAGGAATACAGGAAATAGAAAAAATGATCACCAATAGCCTCGACCAAGACGATGTAGAGGAACAATACAGACTGCCCCCTGCATTGCATGAAAGAATATTCTATCGCAGATGGTCTGCACAAGAAATAATTGAAGAAGAAGTTGAAGAAAGAGCTATGCTTGCTTTAGATTGGAAACAGAAAAAACCTGTAAAACAGAAGAAACTTTCAGACAAGCGTGTCTACTCAAGACCAGTACTTTACGACAGCACAGATGAAACTATGAAAACCGGTTGTTTAATATTGAACTATGAAAAAACAACTCTTTAAAGATATTCAATAAACAAAAAAAGCATTCCGGTTCAGAGCGTGTAAGGCCTGAGCCACCGGAATGCTTTTTGTATCTAGACTACGTTAGAATTTAAACTCAAGCCCTGTGTTGAAGGTAAGAGCGGTATGATTACTAATGTTAGGAATAAGCCCTTCATCAAGACTATCCCGCACAAATGCATCAAGCTGTTTGCTTTGCTCGCTCGTCAATGGCTTGCCTTTAATATCACTATAATGGCTACCAGGAACAAAGACCGATATCGTTGTAAACCAGCGAAGATTTTTGAGCAAATCATACTTGATGAACAAGTTGATTTCGGTACCCAAAAAGGTCGACGCGTTAGCTTCGCTATTCTTTTTGGTAAGTATATTAAACTTCTTGGTTGGGAACTGCTCCCAGTATGCCAATACGTTAGTATTAATAGAGAACTGCTTTTTCCAATCGCTTGGCAACCAGGTCAAACCAGTGCCGGCCAACACTAAATCGGTAAAGCCATTCACTTGCGCCGAGTAGTCATTTGGTGCAGTATCTGCAGGCACCGACAAAGGCCGTTTCGCGCGACCAGCACCACCAAGTAAAAAGGCACTTGGTACACGTTTGCCTGAATATGCTTCTTGTAAACCTATAAACCCTTTATAATTGCCATCGATAATCTCTTCGTTAGGGTTAGCATCACCTGACGCAACACCGCCAGTTACTGCCCATTTCAAGTCTCTCTTGTAAAGCCACCATGCAGCATCTCCGACAATCATCCATCCTTGTAGTTTATTGATGTAAGGATCGCGGAATCTATTGCACGCGTTATAGAGATCATCAGTTGGGATGACTGTTGGCGACGGAGCATTAACATCGGCAGTAAAACCAGGCACTGTGCCTATCTTTTGGCCATTGTACTGCGCGCCCTGCGGAGCATTGTTAATAATAGTTTGTGCCTGTTTGCCTACTTTACTTAAGGCAAAATCTGGACCAACTACCTTAGGCGCGTGAACAGCTTTGTATTCTGCTTTTGTTGCGCATAGCGCAGGATCTGCTGGATCCGCATTTAATAAGACATGACTATTTACAAAGGTTAGCACACCATTACGGTTCTCAGTTTCAATGATGTTGCGATCCCACCCTTTTACTCGTTGATAGCCAAAGTTCATTGCAGAATCAAAACCGAATTCCCACTTACTGCCAGCATATTCCAACGCCAAACCAGCCGTACCAAGCTTTGTTGATGCATCGGCAAGAAACTGTACTTTTTGTTCTGGATCACTATTGAAAAAGGCGTACGGCTCTACCATTAAAGAGCCTAGTTTTGCCACATCAAACACTTTCCATTGAAAGCGTCCGGCTATGAGATAATTAATTTTACCAAAACCTCGCTGCGGACAGTTGCGCTTACCAAATTCTTGGCTCAAAATTTTTGCCGATGTTTCAGCTATACTACCGCTATTGTTTTGCAACAAGGCAGCATAGAAATCATATGACAACACATTCGGCACAATATCTCCCGAAAGACGTGCACCTGGCGCATATTGATCAACAAGGCTGTCTGAATAAAAACCAAGACTGTCTTGACCAGCGGCATATGAATCACCCAATGCAATACCGCGCCCCAAATCAAACGCAAAAATACCAAGCGTAAGATCAATGCGATTCTTGAAATCAAGCCCGACAGGTCGCCCAAGCGGAAAACGAATATAACTTTCGCGCATCCACCACAAAATACGCGGGATTGCGTGATTGTGTTCACCCAAGGTTGCATCAAGAACTCTAATCTCTGCGCCCGTTGTTTTAAAAATGTTTGGATTACCCCAAAGATTCTTGGAGCGGAATGTAGCCCGAAACTCCACTACCGGTCTTTCATACGTTTTTTTACCGTAAGAAACCTCACTGGTAAGATCAAGGGTTTGTCGAGCAAAAAAAGATTTATCGAGTAGGTTGTTTACGTTGAAAAAGTTTAATCTGTTGCCCCAAAAACCTTCAGGCTTATATTTTCCAAAGAAATTAAACTCGAGATCTGTTCCCTGTCCCAACCTGCAATCTCCATAAAGGGTAGATGCAGATACGACAAAAACTATAGAGAGAAGAGTACGGCAAGACTTGAAACTACGCAGAATCATGGGGATACGCTCACTACAATGCATGAATTTGTGATTTCTTTTCGGAAACGAGAGCAAAGTCCAGGGTGTTCAGAATACGCTTTAAGACTCGACTGGCAGTTTGCGAAAAAACTTTACTGTATAACCCTATAAAAGTACTATTTTCGCTCAATTTGTCAAACCATCGCGAGCGAATTATGCTGCTATAAAGGGCATAATATCCTCTATTGTTTCACCCGAATTATCGTGAGATCATGTACCATGAAAAAACAGCACCGACTCCTCGTGGGAGCTCATCTGTCAATTGCCGACGGCTTTGATGCATCTATCAAACAAGCTGTGTCGCTTGGCTGCACGACCCTGCAAATCTTTACCAAAAGTAACCGTCAATGGCATGCAAAACCGCTCGAAGCAACCGAAATAGACGCTTTTCTGGCAGCGCAAAAACAACATTCTGTAGCACCAATAGTTGCTCATGCGTCATATCTAATCAATATCGGCTCTGCCGACCAAGCATTGCGCTCGAAATCTATAGAGGCACTATTGCTTGAACTTGAACGATGCTCGGCGTTATCTATTACGTATCTTGTATTACACCCCGGCTCACACACCAAAACTGATGAGAATCTCTGTTTAACAACGGTAGCAGAGTCCATTAATCAGATTCTTGCTCGGTATACAGGCAATACCATGATTCTTTTAGAATCAATGGCTGGGCAAGGGAGTACAATCTGCTATACCCTCGAACAGCTTGCATCTATTCTCAAGCAAGTAGCCGACAAAAAACGGGTTGGCGTCTGTATAGACACGTGCCATATTTTCGCAGCAGGCTATGACATAAGCAATACAGAAGGATACCAAGCCTTTTGGCGGTCTTATGATGAAATTTTAGGGATTGATACCCTTAAGGCCATACACCTGAATGATTCCAAAAAATCATGCGGGTCTCGCGTGGACCGCCATGAGCATATTGGCTACGGAGCCCTTGGTATAGAAGCTTTTAAGCTACTCATGAATGATACGCGCTTTTTCGATGTCCCAAAGATTTTAGAAACACCGTTGGACGACAAGGGTGACTTTGTTTCGAATCTAAAAACAGTTAAGGGATTATTAAGTAAGGAAACAAAAACAGCACTGGGATGCTAGCGACCTATTACACACGTGCTAATTCATGGTTTTTTGCCTGAAGAGGCTGATGATTATGAGAAAGGCAGCGAAGAAAACCCTAAAAACTTATAAGAGCTAAAAAGGAACTGTCGTAAAGTTTTTTGATTAAGGATTTCCTTCACCACCAACTTCTCAAAGTAAGCAGTGTATTTCAACCATTTTTTCCTAGATCACACCCAGAAAAAAATTACCTCGGTTAAATACGAGAACAATTTTCGCGCATACAAAAAAAATCGCAAAAAATTTTCCGCATCAAAAAAAGCAACAACACGAAAAGTGCGTATTAAAGCCATTTTTTTAAAAATCGCTGCTTATTTTGTCGAAAAATAGTAAAAAGCAACAATCTTTTCATATGAAAAAGTTGCGATTTTATGCAGTTCTACCTGTCAAAAAATAGACCCACGTCGCCACAAGAAAAAGAGCGCTAATGCTGAATTCAACGAGCGAAATCTGTTGTTTGAAAAACAGAACCGATAAGCCCGTTATAACGAGAGACACAAGTCCTATATACCAGAGTATGGACTTCTTGCTCCAGCCATTACACAGAAGATACATGCTAAAATGATCAGGAGAAGGGAGATAAAAAGGAACTTTTTTATAAGTCCGTATCACAATGAGAGCCGTTAGCTCAAAGAGAGGAACAAAAAAAATAAGAAGCGGTATAAGATAGCCACCCATCGTACAGTAGCTCCATGGGTACAAAAAGGTGCAAACCGCTAAAAACCCACCTATAAACAATGCGCCAGCGTCACCTAAATAGATACATGCTGGCGGCTTATTGTACCATAAAAAAGCTAGTAGCGAGCCCATTAAAGCCCCCAACAAAAGCACCAAGACTGCTACTTTTATATACAAGGCTATGATTCCCAACGTAAAGGCTATCCCCAGCGCTGTTGTCGTCGCAAGCCCATCCATAATATCAATAAGATTGAAAGCGTTTGCTATTGTTACAATCCACAAGAAAGACAATAGACAAGCAATCAGATTTGGTATTGATTGGTCAATAACATAGAAACCCATGTTTAAGAAAAATAGAGCAGCTATAGATTGGCAAAAAAATTTCTGCCCTGGAGTCAAACAGATTCTATCGTCAATAAGACCTATGACTAAAAATAAGGTTGCGCCTATAAGTAATTGGCTCACAAGGCCCTTATCGGCATGCAGCAACGACAACGTTGCAACCACGAAGCCAATATAGACAGCAAGACCACCTAAGTTAGGGATTGGACTTTCATGTCTTTTAACGACTCCGTCAGGAATATCTACAATACTGTACCTGCGAGAAAGCCAACACAAGATTGGTATCAAAAAAAACGTGAGTAAAAAAGCTATACTGCCTGCTTTGCATGCATCAATAAGCAACGATACCAACACGCTCTCCACTTTTTTAATGGGCAACAATTACTATTTTAGCTGATACTTTTTAGTCGATGGCCAGATCTGGATACGTTATTGTTGAATATAACACTCTGCACGATCACCTTCGGCCCATTGATCAATACCCTCAACAAGGAAGGCGCACTCATAACCAGCCGTAACCTCTTTCACTATCTTTCGGTCACGCTGAAGACTTTTGATTTTGCCTTCACCAAGTTTCACCTTGCCGCGCCATGCCACAATGATACCATCTTTGACAAAACGACCATCCTTGACATAACAACCAGCAATGATTCCTTGCCCTTTGATATCAAACACTTTGCGTACTTCAGCTTCACCAGTCTTTGTACGAACAACCTGTTTAACCTTATAAGAATCAGCTATCTCTTCTAATCGTTCAAGAAGCTTATAAATAATATCGAATGATTCAATGGCAACATGATGTTGTCGAGCGGCTTGAACAACAAAAGGAGAGACCTTGCTGTGCAAACATACAATTCTTGATCCAGACGCTTGAGCAAGATTAATATCACTTTCATTAACGTCACCAATGGTAGCGCTAATAACTGCAAACGGCTTATCATATTTTTTAGAAAGCTTAGCTATTGCATCAACCAGCGCCTCGCGAGACGAATGATTATCTGCTTTTACTACTAAGTTAATTGCATTTTCTTTAACAAGCGAAGCCGCAGGAATCAATTCGCGCGAAATACCGGCTGCACGCGATTTTAAATAGGAATCCTTGTCGACAACCTCAAAATAATCCCCCGCCTGGGCAAGTTCAGAAAAACCTGCTATGCGAACTGGGTGAGATGCACCAATACTGGTAACACGAGCCCCATGGGAATCTATTAAAGAGCTAACGCGACCAGTAGAATCTCCGCATACAAAAAAATCGCCAACACTAATAGTGCCATGCTGAGCTAAAACCGTAGCTACAGGCCCGCGACCCTTTTCTATGCTTGATTCAAGAATATATCCCTTTGCGCGACCAGCCGTATCAGCTTTAAGTTCCAATAATTGTGCTTGCAGAATGATCATCTCTAATAGCTGATCTATACCCGTGCCCATCTTTGCCGATATCGGAACAATGACAGTGTCTCCCGCCCATTCTTCAGGAACTAGGCCATGCTGAGATAGATCTCGCTTAATAGCTTCTAAGCGCGCCTTTTCAGCTTTATCCATTTTATTGATGGCAACAACAACAGGCAGATTCATAAGCTTAATATGCTTAATAGCCTCTATAGTTTGAGGCATAACACCATCGTCACCAGCAACAACAAGGACTGCTACGTCTGCTAAGCCTATACCACGAGCTCTCATGCGGGCAAAAGCCTCATGGCCTGGCGTGTCGATAAAAACAAGACTGCCGTGTGGTGTTGTAGCTTCATAGGCGCCCAAATGCTGGGTAATGCCACCCTTTTCCCGAGAAGCCACCCGTGTTTTTCGTATATAATCCAAGAGAGTTGTTTTGCCGTGATCAACATGACCAACAACAACGACTACCGGCAATCGCTCTTGATAGGTACCATTTTCAACAATAATACCCTTGGTAATTGCATGCTCTTTGCCAGCATGCTTTATGGTTTGTACCCCAAAATTTTCTGCAAGACGAGCAACAACGGCCTCATCAAGCAACTGATTTTTGGTGGCAACAATACCCCAACGAAGCAGGGTAATAATAAGCATAGCAACAGGCTGCTTTAATTGTTCCGCAGCATCAGAAAGCACCAGAGAGCGCACAACAAAAGGAGCTTCTGCCACAGGCTGAGATATGTGCGCCTTCTTTGTCGATGAGGGAGTTACGGGAGTAGTAATTTTTTCTGCTTGCAGATCAGCAGGGGTATTTGGAAGAACGGAAGGCCCCTTTGATTGCTTAAATAATTCATTCAAAAAAGTAAGCTCCTTTGCGGTAAGGACCGACATGTGACTTGCAACCGCAAAGCCACCTTTGGCAAGCGCATCAAGTAATTTTTTAGTTGGAATACCGGACAATTTAGAGTATTCGTAGACGCGCATTGTTGACAATTGAACCTCACCAAATACAAAAAATGCTTATATACTACTTCCCAATCTCATTACCTTATCGCACTACCGCGCCCTGCTATTCAAAATGAACCTCAAGAGAATCATTTTCTGCCGATTTATTGGCCTGAACTAGCTGAATTTCTACACCAGCCAACTGAGCCGCCAATGCAATATTTTGACCCATCTTACCAATAGCAAGAGAGCGCTGATCGTCATTAAGCCACACACGGGCAACACCATCACCAAACAGCTCGACTCTATTGATTTCGGCAGGCTTTAAAGCTCCCCTTATAAGGACCTCTAAAGAATCACTCCAAGCAATAATGTCGATTTTTTCGCCGCCCAACTCCTTAAGGATGGGCTTTATGCGAACACCGCCAACCCCTACACAGGTACCAACGGGATCTATATTTTCATCTGTTGAGGCAACAACTATTTTTGTTTTGTAACCTGACTTGCGCGCAATTTTCTTTATCTGCACAAGCCCTTCAAAGACCTCTGGAACCTCTAGCTCAAAAAGCCGTTCAACAAAGGTTGTCGATACTCGATCAAGAATGAGTTGGTTTTCATTGCGAGGCTCTACAAGGACCTCTTTGAGCAACGCGCGCAATGGATAGCCAACGATGTATTTCTCTCCTGGGATAGTTAGAGAGTGAGGCAAAAAGGCCAATACATCTTGTATCTTTACAACAACACCGCCACGCTCACACTTGTGAATCATTCCAGAGACGATCGTGCCTTCTTTGTCTTTGAATTGACCATAAATGATGTCTGCTTCAATTTTACGGATTCTGCTGGCTATTACCTGACGGGCTCGCAAAATTTCTATACGCCCAATCGGTCCCACAAAGGGAAGCCATACGGTTTCGTCCACTGACGCTTCCTTGCCAAGAGAACGCAGCTTGCGCACGCTGATCTGGCTGTCTTCATCGGTCACCGTTGAAACAACCGTTTTTTCTACCTCAACGAGGATCGAGTCCGTTTTCTTGTCGTGACTTATGCGGAAGTTCATGTCAGGGTAACGACGCTGATAAGCAGCCAACATGCCTTCACACACAACAGCGCTTAGGGTTTCTTTATCAAGCCCGCGCTCTTCAACAAGTTCATTAATTACAACAGATAAATCCACGCCAACCTCAAAATCATTCAATACGGCACATCACGAATTGATTCAAGTTTACCAAAAAACCTGAAAAGAGAAAGGGGAGATTTAACCCCTTGTTTTTTAAGAGTGAACCATTATTAATTAGTTAATAACTATAGTTATATATAACTAGTAACAGTAGATGTGGGGTAAAAGTGGTGGATAACTTAGCAATAACCGCTCCAGATCGTCTAATCGAGTCCACCATGGGTGGTGGATAAGTGGTGGATAACTTGTGGATAACTTTTTTTTCGTCATAACGAGTCGCTGGATATATCGATCTAGAGCTGTTATTGCTAAGTGGTGGACTCGATGACGCGATCAGATCGCCATTTTGGTGGTTTCGGCAAAAGTTATCCACCACTTATCCACCACTTAGCCACCACTTATCCACCAGACAGGCTGAATGGCTTTGTTTTTTTTATGTGCCATTGGCATTCTGTTTGTGATTTTTTCATGTGAATAGGTAAGAGTATATGAACTGCGACCACTTGTTGTGTGCGGCAAAAGGGGTCTTTTCGTAGGAAAAGTGCAATTTATTTTCGGGGAAGTAAATTGAAAGGCCTCGCGCTTGCGCAAGGTTAGAGCTCACCACGTTTGCAATGACTATTTCTTCAATGAGGTCTTTCCCCTCGTTCAGTAGCCGAGATAGCTCTGCTATAGACTGTTGGTTGTGGTTGGTCTGCAGCTTGGCAATGTTTGTCTTAAGGTTTGTATAGAAGTGATGGAGGTCAACATAGCTTGGTTCGTCAAAGTGGGTGCAGTTATTTTTGTCTCTGCTAGCTTTTATTCCACTTTTGAATTCACTTCTTTCCGTTGTTTGTAGACCTTGTACCAGTAGTTTTGCCAGCGCATGGACATTGGCGTTCAATCGTTCAATTTTTGACAGATCGATAGCCGACAGCGTGTAATCGGTTGTTACTTTGTTGTATGTTTTTTCATATACCGCAACAATGTGTTTTGCGAGCTCAGAGGGCGTTGGTGATTCCTGCATAAATTGTGATAAAGCTAATTGATAATTCCATCCAGTGCCAAGCTCAACTTCTTGCGATCCTATCATGAAATCTGCATATTCTTTGATGAGATCGGCTACTTCAAGCATAGACATTAAGCAGGCATCGAATCCTATAAAAGCTAATTTTTTGCCATTATTGCAGGTGTTGCATATATACTCGAGGGCGTGCTGTAGCTTCTGATTGGTAAGATAATTTCCGGTGGTGTCATCCCAGCATATGCCTCGTCTGTTTTGTTGGTTAATAAAATCAAGGAACTCTGTGTTGCGGTCCAGTTCAAGTTTGTTATTGTGCGGGTTGAAAGAAAAAAGTTCGGTAGCGTGCACAATTTTTCCTGGGCGTGGATCAATAATGCCGGTTCCATGATTCCATAGGATTAATCCATAATGTTCTGCAGGATAGTTATTCATGGCCCAAGAGCAGCAAGAAATCAGTGTTTGTTGATCTCCGCTGTCCATTTTTTGCGTTGTTGGGTCATCGGCGTTAAGGTGTACGATGCGTCCTTGCTCTATAAGGTAACGGCGTGTGATTTTTTTGTTTCCTGCAAGGCGTACATGAAGCTCTACAATGATAGTAAGTTCTGCGTTCGATCCAACAGTGGTCATCTGTTTTATATTGCGGGCTGCGAAATGGCTTAGGTCATTATCTGCAGCCATGTAAACAATAATGGTCCAATTTTTTTTGGGTTTCCTGTGGATGTGGTTATCTGTTGTTTCTGTGGAATCAGTGTCGATAGCACTATTTTGATCCTGTATGTGCTCTAGCTTAAATAGATCGCATTCTTGAAAATTTGCGCTGCTTGCTATGAAATAAAAACAGAGAAGAATTCCTATAAGGGCATAAAAAAGAGTTGATCCTGTGTTCTTTTTTGATATAGCTACCATAAGGACTCCTTTTTGTGGGCCAAGATTATTTAAGAAAGAGTATGAGCTTACTGTAAACAAATGGAGATTATGCGAGCAATACTTTTATGAATATACTCTTTTTGTATGAGCATGATTGAACCAGGCCAGCGCATACGTCAAGCCAAAGCTTAATTGAAAATCAAGACAGAGCAGATAAGCTGGTGATATACATAAAAAACTCAGCATGACTAAAGATATGGTGTGCATCGGGTCAAGGGGTGTTCTGCCCCAAGTGCCAATTTTGTATAGAATAAATGAAAAGCATGCTCGATCAAATGATATGCTTGACCAACTCAGTAGGTAATAGGTGAAGCCTAAAATTGCTAGCAATAGATATCTACTACGTTCTGAAATAGGTAATCGTTGCAAAAAAAGAATCAATAACCAACCTGCGATAATCAGATGTAACCCTGATCGGGCAAGATGATGACTTATTCCCCACAAGGAAAAGCGATGAGTGATAGAGCAACTCATGGGAATGTCATGTTTGTTGCCAAGAAAGAGAGCGGCATACAATGGCTGTAAAGAAGCGTCTATCTTGTTGCATACTGCGCATAGCGTTTTTGCGCGTACATCAAAAAGATACCGCTTGATCGATTGATGGGTAGTTTTTTTGATAGAATATGTATTATTTTGAGCAAAAATAAGGGCAATAACTCCACTGCGCATTGTTCTTATAACATCAGTATTCGTCTTTGGTTTTTTTAAAGCTATGTCATCAATACTCACTTCATCATCAATAGAACATTCAACGTGTGCTGGTGTGTACAGGTAGATGAGAGCAGTTTTTTTGAAGGTAAAGTTTCGATCTGTTGTACAAAAAAGCGTATCTGCTGTGATGGTGATTCGTTTTTTAAAGTAGGGGTGATGGTAGGTGGCTATATCACAAACGCGTCCGACACAGCTGTATCGATCCAATGGCGATCGAGCAAATAGTCTATCATATGCCGTTTTTTCATGTAAAAAGCGAGCCATCCCTGCCACAAAAAAAAGCAAGCATCCAAGAGTAATAGGGGCAATGTTGTGTGAAAATTGTAGAGAGCTTCTGATTACACCTAAGACAAGCAAAGACGCGCTTAGCACCAAAAGGGATGCAATGATCAACGCCCATACGTTGTTCTGATAGGCTTGTACCGCTATTCCCCCTGCGAATGACGCCACAAAAAAGGATATGGGGTGAAGGTTGTAAAAAGTTGTCCAGCGGTTTGAAGCAAGCATCGGTTGTTTTCTATAACGATAGATATTTTTTTATAAAATCAAATAAACTTACTAAAAAAATAATATCAAAGATGGGAATTATAGCCAGTTCTTGGTGTTTAGCAGCAACTATTGCCCTGCCCGTTTGAAATTGTTTAGTGTAAAAAAACTGAAAAACAAGAGCTCTTTGCCGGATGTAACGGTGGCTCGATAGTGGTTGCATAGTGAGTGGTGATATTTAAAAAGGGTGCGATATGTATAAAAAGATTTTTATGATAACAGCTGGGGTCGTCTTTTTTTGCCCTATGCAACTATGGTCATCGGCTGGCACGCTCGATGCAACCTTTAATGTAATAGGTACCCCGCCGGGGACCGTAACAACAGCAATTCCTGGAGGGCACGCTCGTGGTAATGCGGTAGCCTTGCAGTCCGATGGTAAAATAGTGGTAGCTGGACGCGTGAGTGGCATAAGTGCAATGGTCGTTGCGCGGTACACGACTGATGGCATTTTGGATGTAACTTTTGGTGCAGGTTTAGGATATATAACACTCGCACTGGGTATTGATTCTGGAGCCGATGCCGTAGTAGTGCAGCCTGATGGCAAAATAGTGGTAGCAGGGTACGATATTACTGACATTACTCAAGAACTTGTAGTTGCTCGTTTCGAGGCTGATGGTACGCCAGATCTTTCATTTGGTGCTGGTTTGGGATATGTAAGCAAAGTTGTAGATGACTATTCTCTTGCGTATTCGGTTGCATTACAATCGGACGGTAAAATAGTTGTTGCTGGTATATCTGGCAATGCGGGCATTAGCAGTATGTTAGTGGTTCGTTATCTTGCCGATGGCACAATAGATAGTTCATTCAATGGTGTAGGATATGCAAGCCTTAATATAGATGTTCAGTCTCAAGCTTATGCTGTCAAAGTGCAGTCGGATGGTAAAATAGTTCTTGCTGGCTACGCTTACACTACCATAGCAGGCGTAGACCAGATAGCAGTGGTTCGTTATCTTGCCAACGGCACCCTAGACCCTTCGTTCAATGGCACAGGATATGCAACTGTTAGTGTAGGCGTTGCATCATATGGTTATGCCATAGCAGTGCAACCGGATGGTAAAATAGTTGTTACAGGCTATGGCTCTGATGGAACGTATCAGTTTGCTACGGTTCGTTATACTGCTAGCGGTGCTTTGGACGCTTCATTCAATACGACAGGCATAGTAATAACCGATATAGGTTTTTCTTCCGAGAGTTTTGCAGTTGTTGTGCAGCCTAATGGCAAAATAGTTGTCGGTGGCTATAATAAAGAGAGCCTTTTTGGACCACTTCAGTTTGCGCTTGTTCGTTATCTTGCCAACGGTACTCTTGACCCTTCATTTAATTCGACAGGCATAGTAACTACAGCGATAGGCTCAACGGCTGATGGTAGTAGCCTCGTTTTGCAGCCTGATGGCAAAATAGTTATGGCTGGCTCGGCTCAGGATGGCGAAAGAGGGGTGCTTGCGGTAGCTCGCTACTATGGTGATATCCCTATTCCTGATAACCCTACATCAATTGCTTGCGCTTTGCGATTAATTAACAAGTATGGCCAACGATTGAGAGACAATGGTTAACAGGGGTGTCGAAGGTCAATTTGGTAGGGTATCAAGGTTGTTCAGATCTACCAATCCCGGTTTCGAGGACCTTTTTATTGACAAATGAGTTCTAGATGGTACTATTTCGAATATCGTACATGATCAAAATCTACGTGCGGGAATAGCTCAGTTGGTAGAGCGTTGCCTTGCCAAGGCAAAGGTCGCGGGTTCGAGTCCCGTTTCCCGCTCCATATATATAAAAACATATGCCTTTTGTTAACAAACCCCTCTACATTGTTTAATATAGTTAAGAAATAGGTGCAGTAATACCATTGAATAATTGCATCAGGCATTTTAAAAAAATTTGAGTGAAAAGGTTTTCATCAATGAAATCTATCGTTGAACAAGCATCGACTGTTCTTAAAGCCATTGAAAAAGGGTGGGAGCAAGCGGGCAAGCCGGCCGAATTTACCATTAAAGTCTATGAACATGGCGTTAAAAATTTTTTTGGTATGAGCGTTGAACCGGCAAAGATCTGCATATTGTTTGAAGACAAATCTTCCAAAGCAGCACACCAAAAGCAGCATCCGCGACATGATTCATCATCACAACACCAATCGCGTAAAGATGCGACAGGATCTACCGAACAGCGTCGGCAGACAGGACAACATCAACAGCGCCCACAAAAATCAGTAATAGCTACTCCTGCTGCTCAACCACAAGCAAAAAAAGAGCAGTCTATAGAGCGCGCAACGCAACCTGTATCAAGCAAAATTATGTGGGATGAAGAACTCATCAACGCCTGCAATAGTTGGTTGACCGGTACGCTAGCTGTCATGGGTAAAAGTGACAGTACCTTTAAGATAGATGCGAAAAAATACCATCTTATTATTACGTTTGATCAAGCGGTGCTTGAAGATAAAGAACGAGAAAAAGCGCTGTTTAGAAGTTTTGCGCATATTCTTATGCAATCACTGCGTAACCGCTTTAAAAAGGGTTTGCGTGGCTATAGAATCGTGCTTAATGCAGGTCAAGATTAAGCTATTCTATGTTGTATACTCATGACGATGACGTCATTGTTGCGCAATGCACACCGACTGGGCCTGGGGCGATTGCTCTCATTCGCATAAGTGGTGTTCATGCTGTATCAGTTGCCGATACTTTCTGTCTTCTCGCGTCCGGCAAGAAGATTGTCGATTGTGCTTCCCATACTGTTCATTTTGCTCGCATTATTAATAGTGCTGGTCAGATAATTGACCAAGTTATGGTTATGCTTATGCGTGCGCCAAAAACATTTACAGGGCAGGATACGGTCGAAATTACCTCGCACAATAATCAGTTTATAGTTGAAGAGATTTTAGCGCGTGCTATTGGAGCAGGTGCTAGAATGGCACAACCAGGAGAATTTACACGGCGTGCTGTGCTCAACGATAAAATGGATCTTTTGCAGGCTGAAGCTTTGAACGATCTTATTCATGCCAACACACAACAGATTGCCAGACAAGCACTCAGTCAGCTGGAAGGCAGCTTCTCATCATGGATTGCCTCTATTGAGCGAGAACTGTTACGCGCCAATGCGTTTTGCCAAGCAAGCTTTGAATTTATTGACGAAGAGATGACCTTTGATCAACCAATAAGAGAATCGCTAGCAGCTATATTGCATATACTTGCTACGATTAAACGTACCTTTACGCCCCAACAGCATATTCGCCAAGGTATACGTATTGCACTTATCGGATCGGTCAATGCCGGCAAGTCATCATTATTCAACATGTTGATCGGCACACAACGAGCTATTGTGTCGCCTCAAGCAGGAACAACCCGTGATACTATTGAAGCTGGTTTATACAGAGACGGTGCTTATTGGACATTGATCGATACAGCAGGGCTGCGGCACACCAATGATGTTATTGAGCAGGAAGGTATAAAGCGTTCTCATATGCAAGCTGAGAGCGCGGATATTGTACTATTGGTGGTTGATGGTTCTCGTTTGTTAAATCCTGCGGAGTTGACGGAATACCAGGCATTGTACGAGCGCTATAGCGCAAAATCGCTCATTGTTTTTACCAAATCAGATTTGCCTCAGGTTTTGCATAGCTGGGTCTCAGACGAGCAAACGCCGCTACGAGTATCTAGTGTGACATTGGAATCGCTTTCTCAGCTTGAAAGAGTAGTAACCGAAAGAATAGAACAGATCATTGCACAAGCAGCATCCCCTTATCTGGTCAATCAGCGCCAATATCACCTCTTGTTGGGCCTGGAACAACAATTGCATGTCATACAAGAGCAATTAGGTGACACTATAGCGTATGAGCTTCTGTCATACCATTTAAATGATGCTCTTGCTCTTCTTGGCGAAATAAGCGGTAAGAGTGCCAGCGAAAAGGCTATGGATGCCGTCTTTAGAGAGTTTTGTGTTGGTAAGTAAACTCACGCATTAACTTTAATAAAAAATAACCGTGGTCAGAATGATTGCTATCAACATCTGTATGTCCCAAAAGAGACTTTGATACCAACAGACCAATTTCTTATACCACTTTTTCTTGCCAAAATCGGTCTGCTGGAAGAAGATGTGAGCTGTTAAAATTAGTATTGTCATATACGTAAAAAGAAAAAAGTATTCGATATACATAACTTTTGCAGTCGCTGTTTGCTCTCTCATCATACGATGTAAAAATATAATAGTGAGCAATAGGCCAGTGTAGGCTGTTAATGTTTTTTCTAAGTCGAGCTCATGATTTTCGCTTAAATTAAAAAAGCAATAGATAGAAAACATGATAATAAAAATCGGCAAGAAGAAAATAAGGATTGCATTGAGGATATTACGCATCACTATAATATTAAAATTGAATGAGAAATGGGCGGTTGGTCTTCCAAATGATTCAACACCATAGGTTGATTTCGGTTTTACATTTTTAAATGAAAAGGATGATTGCGTTATATTAAAACCTGAAAATTGTATGTTTTCGCCAAGTCCTGGCAAGGTAGCGGCATTCATGTTCTGGTATGCAGCAAGATCAGGTACTGGCAATATATTCCTGCTCAAGTCTGGATGTTCTATTTCAAGAGAAATCTTGTTAGCATCAAGCGGGTACAATGATTCATTCCATTCATAGGGAATCTCTACAAAAAAATCCCATCCAACAATTGTCGTAAGGCCCATTTTTGTTTCGTACAACTTAACAAGATCTACTTTATTAGATGCTTGCGTAAAAAGAACACCAGGGTTGATGCCTTTATGTTTTATGGCGTCATAATATTGCCAAATGAAGCCAGAAATTTTAAGTCCTCCTTTATCAAGGGGACGTATAGAGCTTATCTCGAGACCTGTTGGTATAGGTATCGGAGCTGGTTCATTAACAATGGTTGCAACCTGTTTTTTTTCTGCAACAAACTGCTCTAATTCTAGCGGTGTTGTGATAGCATGCTCGGCGGGGTCCTGAATTTCTTGTTGTGCATAACACATATAGACTAACACCAAAAAAGAGACCAAAAGCGGTGCAGATAAAGAAAGAAAGTGCCTTAACGGCGTTCGGTTTTCTGGTTTATAGATTTTCAGCAACAATATTAATGAGCTTATTACAAAAAATAGCGCCAATAGAAGGAGCGCTACATAATGATGGCGCAATGAAACTAATGATCCTTCAAAAAGCTTTTTTGAAAGAAATATACCCAAGAGCCAGCCGGTACGATCAAGCGAGACGAAATAGGCTTCTTTTTCATCTTGAGCAGCAATATTTTTAAAACTATAGAAACCGTGTAGTTTTGTTCCCCATTTTTCCCATAAAGTGGCGAGTTCCGGACTTGCGATTTTTTGAGCCATTTCAACGATTGTATCTTGATTTTCTTTATAATTAAGGCTTGGGTGGTATAAAAAAACACCATTTTTTGAGAGTAAAAATGAAGCTCCTTGCGCGCTTAAATTGACAGCTTCTATGCGTTTGGTAATACTATCCATATCAACAAAAACCGTAACAACCGCTACAAGATCCTTATCATTATGCGCATAAAAATCGTTTGAACAGCCAGCAACAAATTTTTTAGTGAGCGGTTCTACCGTAGGATCGGTCCATAGAACACCTTTTTCTTTTATACCATCTAAGTAGAACATTTTATAAGAAGCATCATTTAATGATCTTTGCGTATAATCGTAGAGCTCATCGAGATTATAGGTTTCTATACCATTTGCTGTACGAGCAACATATCTGCCAAAAAGTTTCTTGTTTTTATCATGCGCATAGGGGGCATATGCAACGCTAATTCCGGAGATAGTAGGATTTTCAGCAAGATAATATTTTAATCGTTCAATCAAATTTTTATCGTCTAAATAACCAAATTTAATTTTATACGAAAGCGTTTGCGTAATAAGTTCGACTATATACATCGACCTATTTATCTCTCGCTGAGTGCCTGCGACTTGAAAAGTTATATTATTTTTCTTTTCTGCAGCAACATCATGCTTCAACAAATAGAAAGAATAGAGGCCACCAATACAACTGATGAAACTGATCATCCATACTATTTTCAATAGTTGGTGTAAAAAATTTTCACGAGAAACCCTTTTTTTTATCTCGACGGTAGCTGCATGCAAACGATTTTTGAATGGCTTATAATAGATGATTGCTATTAAAAAGAGCATCGCTACCAAACAGAATAGTAGCGTGAGCACAATTTTATACAACGATGTTGCCATAAGCGCCTCTTGGTAGCTCAATTTAGCTGCCATGCCAAGATTCATGCGCGGCACGTAGCCCCATGATGCAAGTGATAATATGCGATTGGAGTCAAGCATGATCCCTGACCCTGTGTAGCCGTTCGTAGCCATTTGCATAGGACTTAAATTAGTAATATAAGATGAGTGAAAAAGCGGCGTAAATTTTTTAAAGGGTGCGTCAAATTCATTGCGTATCTTATCGACATACAGAACACCGCTTTCTATCCGTTTGGCTACATTAAGATCACCGGCAACGCCAAGCCCTATATAATTGTTGGTAATATCATAAAAATTGGCTTCGTCGAGCCGTACGGCAGCAATAGCGTGTAATTTTTTATCTTTAAAGAGAGGCACTGTTATAAAAAATGCCGGCTCCTTAAGAAGTGGGTCATATGAAAAAGAGGCTATATCGGTAGTCAATGTCATAAGAACTTGGCGCACAGAAATGCCAATTTCTGTATCTTGCAATGATTGATCCTGTATCGATAGATGATCATAAACTGCTGTATCAGTGAAAATGACCGCTCCGTTGGGATCAAAAACAACACAGTTTTTATAATCAAGTTTATTTTTATACGAGGCTAATAATGCCGAAAACTGCTCAGATAATTCTTTGTTCTGTTTACCAGTTTGTGTGCTTGAGTCATTAATGATAGCATCTAATGCTTGCTTGACAGGCTCTTGACCAAAAACCAACTGTATTGCTTGTTCGTTGTCATGTAAAAACTGCCCAATCTCTGCAGTGCGTCTCTCGCGTATTGCAACAAGACTTTGCTTGGTTTGCTCAATTTTATGGCGCATAATCATAAAATATGAAGAAATAATCGCTCCAAAAGCGACGATGAACATATAAAAAAATATATGCTGCCGCATAGAGATTCTTTTTAAGGTGCTGACCATCGTTTTCCCCAACCTTCATACAAATTCGTTAAAAAGTCATTCCATTCATTTTTTGTTAAATAGGGAGGGTACGCCTCGGGGCGAATGTTTCTTGCTGATTTCCAAATAGGCATTAGATCACCATTGTAAGCCAGTTTACTTATAATCGAGTCTTGCCAGCAGTTCTGGTTTTCATCGAAATATATAATGCCGGAAGTAGACT
>CAZHJT010000013.1:0-27949 GCA_964533545.1 uncultured Pseudomonadota bacterium
CTTTGTTGCTGATGGTGTCAATAAGCTGCGTGACCGGTGCAACGTATTCATCCCAATGTTTTGTAGATGATATGAAGGAGCAGGAAATTGTTGTAATCGATCGAGAGCATTGCATGATGCTCGGAACTGCTCTTTTGTTCTATCCTGGGGCCTCTTTTCATAGGCTGCCAATACAGCACGAGGTTCTACGTAGGGATTTTGGTACTGATAGAATCGATTGGGGTAGCTGAAGTTGCTGTAGGTTAACTTTTCGTCCGCATGCAAAGGCAAGATGCATAGCGTAGCGATGAAGAGAAGAATGTAGTGTGTCATGGATTTATACCTTAAACACATAAGACAGCAAATCTCTATCTTCCTGTGTTTAGATGTATACCATTATCCGAAAGCCATGAGAAACATGATTGTCAGAGAGGTTTATTTAGTCCTGTCTACAAGTGTCTTTTTGCAAAAGATCTTTCTTGATCTCCGCATTCCCAGCTAAAGAAAAATCCTCATGATTACTCGTGAGGATTTTATAAATATAAATATAAGTACAAGAATAAAAAATGATCTACGCCATAAACCAAAGCAATGCTTTATTGCCAAGGCTTAGTTTTTTGTAAAATTCTTCATTGGCTTTTGTCAGAAGGTAAGCAGTTTTTATAAATTCAGTGTCGACATCAAGTGTCAGCTTGTCGTTACGTTTGACGCTTCTTATAGCGCTTTTTAAATTTCGTTCGCATTTTTCATAACCCATTTCTGCATAAGGGCTCTTCGGGTTAACATGGCTGTGAAATAAAGCAACATTGCAATGTGCCAGCTCTTCCATATAGCACTCGTCTTGATAATTCAGTTCATGCTTTGTCGTCAAATGCTTCGGTATAGCTAACTCTGTTTCTGCCTTTTGAAGATGAGGCTCAATACATTGTAAGTAGGTAGTACGGTTCATAAGGCCACCTTGCATCATGAAAAGGCGTTCTTTAAACCGATCTCTAGCTAGAACATAAGCGCTGGTTACGTCGCTAGCTGTGGCAAACGATGTAGCGGCAATCGTAAGGGAAAGAAATAAGCTTGTCTTGATAGGTTTTAACATAGTTTTCTCCGAACTTTAATGAATGGGTTAATTAAAATATGCTCGTTTTATTTGCCCTGGTTTGGGACATAATCGTTAAATACAAAATCTGGATATGTGAACGCTTTCCCTAAGTGATAAACTATTGATCCCGCAGCTACGAAAGAGGTAGCTGCAAAAAACATCTTCGCATGCTGATATTTCCTGTAGCGGGGAAAGTCATTACAGGTCAACTTTGCAAAGGCATCGTCATTGCTGATATTTTTAATAGTTATTTTTTTAGGTTCTATGTACTCGGTGACTGTATCTGCAACTATATCTTTTGCTAAATGCTTGCTATCAGCAAATGAAGCTTGATTTCTTATGGCGTTGTAAATTGCAGCGGAAGTTCTTTCGCGTGCCTTATTGTGATCCTTTACCATAGCTAGTTTTTTTCTTGTTGTCGCATCACGCAACTCGGTTTCTGTTGCCGTAAAATCATCACATTTATAAGAGCAATAACAGAAGGACATCCAAGATGCACTAAGACCAATAGATCCTAACTGTATCATCGTCTTTCGGTAATAGCCATTGGCGATCCCTTCTGAGTGCCAATTTAGGAATCTAATGCGTTCATTCTCATAATGAACTTCTCTTAAAGAGGAAGAAGAAACTGTCGTCTGAGATGTGAAGGCAGCTAAAAGCGAAAGAGACAGAAAAAAGCCTGTTTTGGTACTATTTTTTAGCATAATTTGAGATTCCTATAGTAACAATCATTAAAACAGTTGTTTTATTGCTGAAATTGTAATTTTATCGGGATTGTTATTCTAATTGTACGCCATCTTAGAGTTTGCGCAAGGGGTTCTGGTTGGCTTGAGCGCTGGAGTGAGCAATTCAAGTAGAAATAGAAAGTTTTCTTTTTCTCAAGAGCTGCTATACTAGGTCTATTATGAAAAAACAACCAATACAGCAGCCTTTATTCAAGATCCATAACCCTTTTTTGCCCGCTGGTAGCCAACCTGAGGCCATCGAGTCTCTTTCTGCTGCTCGGCCGGGTAAGTCGACCCTGCTTGGGGTGACCGGGTCAGGTAAGACCTTTACCATAGCCAATGTGATTGCCCGGCAAAACAAGCCGGTGTTGATCTTGGCACCCAATAAGACCTTGGCTGCACAGCTCTATGAAGAGTTTTCCCGCTTTTTCCCTGAAAATAAGGTCTGCTATTTTGTCAGTTACTATGACTACTACCAGCCAGAATCATACCTGCCAGCTCAGGATATTTATATCCCCAAAGAGACCAAGGTTAACAGTGAAATTGAGCGGTTACGGGTTGAGGCTACCGCTTCACTCATTAACCGTAGGGATACGATTGTTATTGCGTCAGTCTCCTGTATCTATTCTCTTGGAAACCCTGCCGATTATAAAAATTTAGCGTTGTCGTTGGTGGCAGGGCAAGAGATCTCTCGGCAAGAGCTTATTAAACAGCTTATTTTCATCCAATATAAACGTAATGATGTTGAAAAAGATGCCGGCACCTTTCAAGTTGTTGGTTCGACAATCGAAGTTATTTTACCCTATCAAAAAGATAAACTGAGAATCGAATTCTTTGGCGATACGATCGAACGTATGCAGTGGGTGACTCGCCATAACAATACCGCTGTCTATGAGATAGATAATACGATCGTTTTCCCTGCGAAACATTTTGTCACGACTCAAGAGACTAAAGATTCTGCGTTGGTTAGTATAAGAAAAGAGCTAGAACGCAGTGTCGATCTGTTACAAAATCCGCTCTATAAAGAGCGCCTTGTATCGCGCGTAACGCATGATTTGGAAATGTTAAACGAAATTGGCTACTGTTCAGGTATTGAAAATTATACGGCCCATTTTGACAAGCGTTTGCCTGGTCAGCCACCTTTCAGTTTGCTCGACTTCTTTGGTGATGAGTTTCTGATCATTATTGATGAGTCACATATTGCAATCCCGCAGCTGCGCGGTATGCATGCTGGGGACAAAGCGCGTAAGAAGTCGTTGATAGAGTACGGGTTTCGCTTGCAGACTGCCTACGAGAATAGGCCATTAAAATTTGAAGAGATCGAGCGCTTCTTTAATGATGTTATCTTTGTGTCTGCAACACCAGGGGCTTATGAACTGCAAAACTCAGAAATACTTGTTGAGCAGATTATTCGTCCGACCGGGTTAGTCGACCCTGAGCTTGAAATACATGGGCGTGTCGGCCAAATCGATTATCTTATCGAGCAGATCAAACAGACAACCGCAAAAGGGTATCGTACGCTCGTTACTGTGTTGACGAAAAAATTAGCCGAACAGATGGCACGCCATTTTGAAGAGCAGCAGCTCAAAGTCTGTTATTTGCATAGCGATCTCAAGACGCCGGCACGTACACAACTGTTGAATCAGTTGCGGCTTGGTGAGTTCGATTGTTTAGTTGGTGTTAACTTATTGCGCGAAGGGTTAGACTTACCTGAAGTTGCATTGGTTGCTATTATGGATGCCGATGTTGAAAGCTTTTTGCGTGACCAACGCTCATTAATTCAGACCATTGGGCGTGCTGCGCGTAACACCGACTCGCGCGTTATCTTATTCGCCGACAAAGTTACACGTTCTATGCAAGAAGCGATCGATGAGACCGCACGTCGTCGAGCATTGCAGCAGGCATACAATGCACAACATGGCATTACGCCGGTGACCGTTAAGCGTGATGTAACAAAAAGTATTGTTAATATTCAAGATGCGATTGCCAAGGCGTCTGCCCGCAAACGGGGTAAGCAGCGAGAGCAAGAAGCTGAGATTACGGCATTGCCAACGGCACAGCAGATTAAGAAGATTGAGACGGCAATGCATGAAGCTGCCCGGGCTCAAGATTTCGAGACCGCTATACAGTTGCGCAATCAACTGTTAGAACTACAAGCGAAAATAGAGCTCTTGCGAAACTGAACTCAGATTCCTAAAAAGACTCTACCGCCGAATTTAGATTGGCTGAGTATCGCAAGAGATCCAATAAATAAAAAATAGTTTTGTCTTGTTTTTTAAAAAATAGGAGAAGTCAATGATACTTGAAGATCGCAGACTCTATGCAGTCCTCGTTTGTGGTATACTTGGTCTGTTTTTATATAGCTGTATCACATCCTCATCTTCTAAAAAGACGGATTTTAGTATGATCACCAACCAAGCAGATGTTACTGCTCTTTTTGCAATGACGGCGACTCAGCTTACGGCTCGCGTTGACGCGGCACTGCGCGAGGCACAAAAACAGGTCGATGCAATCATTGCGGTGCCAGCAGAAAAGCGTTCCTTTGAGACTATTGCGCAGCCTCTTGATAAGGTAACTTCATTGTCAGATGTTACTGTTCTCTTTAACGTATGTACTGCTTTAGAAAATGTAACCACTGACGACGCTGTACGTACAGCAGCGCATGACGCAGTGACCAAGATGCAAAATTTCCTCGTTGATGCTATTGAAAACAATAAACAGCTGTATAACGTCTTTAAAGCGTATGTTGAAAGCATTGCTTCTACAGAGCAGCTCACTGATGAGCAGCGGTATTATCTGCATGAGACGATGACGCATTGGCAGCGTAATGGCCTCGATTTGCCCGACGATCAACTCGCACGTTGCTCGGCATTAAAAAAAGAGATAGCACAGTTAAGCCAAGATTTTGAGCTGAATATTTCGCAAGATACAAGAGCTATTACCGTACCCGAAAGCGGTCTTGCAGGTCTTGACCCGGATTTTGTTGCGCGACTCAAACGTGATGCTGCTGGCAATTATATCCTTGGCGTGGATTATCCTACCGTCTTTACCGTTCTTGATACCTGTACGGTGGAGGCTACGCGTAAAGCTTTATGTTTAGCTTTTAACAACCGTGCATATCCTAAAAATCAAGCAGTGCTCGAACGATTGGTTGCTGCGCGTGATGAGCTTGCTCACCTATTGGGTATGCAGCATTACAATGAGCTTGGCCTTGCCGATGAGATGGTGCAAACGGCTGAACGCGCCACTGCCTTTTTACAAAATCTTGTTGCTGCATCACGTCCAAAGCAGCAGAAAGAGTTTCAAGCATTATTAGCCGATCTGCCAGCCGATATAACGCTCGTGAACGGTAAAATAAAGCCATGGGACCTTGCGTATATAAAAAATAATTACAAAAAAAAGCACCTCAAGATCGATGAAGAGCTCATAGCTCACTATTTCCCGATGCAATCGACCGTTGACGGCTTATTGTCGATCTATGAACGTTTTTTCAATCTAAAATTTGAGCGTGTTGAGCTGTCAGGGCTGTGGTACAAAGGCTTGACCTCATTAGCGGTGCATGATGGCACCACCAATGAGATTTTAGGGTACTTGATTCTCGATATGCATCCACGAGCTAATAAATATACGCATGCGTGCCACATAACCATTGTGCCTGCAGTTGTGCGTCCTGATGGTTCCAAATTACCATCAGTCTCTGTGGTGCTTGCTAACTTCCCTGAAGAGTCCGCAACCAAGCCAGCATTGTTAAAGCGTGACGACGTCAATACCTTTTTCCATGAGTTTGGCCATGCAATGCACGCTATTTTAGGGCGCACGCGTGTGGCAAGCTTTGCGGGTACTAGTTGTAAACATGATTTCGTCGAGCTGCCATCGCAGATGCTTGAAGAGTGGCTGTGGGACGCTGATATTTTAAAGATGGTCAGCAAGCATTATATCACCGGCGCTCAGCTGCCTGATGATCTGATTGCCACTATACAGGCAAGCAAGACCTATGCGTCTGGCTATTTTGTGCAGCGGCAAGCCTTTTTAGCATTGGCATCACTGGCCTTTTTTGATAAGGGCGCAACGAAGGATCTGAAAAAGATCTGGCAAACGCTCTCTTCGACCATTGTTCCCGATGTTGCCTATGAACCAGAGGCACACATGTACCTTTCGTTTGGGCATTTGACCGGTTATGGGCCGCGCTATTATGGGTATCTATGGTCCAAGGTCTTTGCGCTTGATATGTTCCAAGCAATCAAGAAAGAAGGCTTACTTAACTCTGCAGCTGGCAAGCGGTATGTTGATGCGGTTCTTGGCCACGGCGGTTCTAAAGATCCGAATGAGTTGCTTGTTTCATATCTTGGCAGGCAGCCAAACCAGGATGCGTTTTTGGCAGACCAAGGGCTACGATAAAAAAGGCACAATCTGCAATTTCTGTTATTTGCCCTTAGGGGCTATACTAATATTTAGCGCCTAGGGATATATATTTTTTCTGTTTTTTATACAAAAGGTCGTTTTATGAAAAAAAATCTTGTTTCTTGTCTCTTTTCAATGGTGGCGTTGGTTTCTCCCTTGTTTGTGCACGCTGGTGATATCTACAAGCAAGAGCTTGCCACGCTCAAAGTAAAGTCTGAGACTAAATATATTTTCAATAAAAAGACGGAGCCTTGTTTTGCCGATTTGCATAAAAATATCCAAAACTGCAAAGAGCTTTCTATTGTGCAACGACTTGTCCGATATCCATTCTTGACTGATGGCGTTGTTGTTACAGCAGAGACGATGCCTGTTTTATATGGGTACGTTGATGCTCTGTGTAAAGAGCATAACGTTGCTACGCCAGTAGTTTTTATTTCGAGCAGAAAAAGCATATTTAATGCCTTTGCTGCAAAGTTATTTGCTTCTACCGGCGGCATATTCATATGCCAAAAGCTCATACTAGAAACATCAGATCGTGAGTTGGAAGCGGTTATTGCGCATGAAATTGGGCATATCAAACATGACCACGTGAATAAACATCTGTTGTTACATGTGAGTACGTGGATAGCATCATGCCTTATGGCAGATTATGCACTTAAAAAAACTGACAGTGGATCAGTTTTTTTAGCGCAATTTCTTACCGTGATGTATTTGCCAAGTTTATTAATTAATAAACGATTTGAAAAACAGGCGGATGAGTTTGCATGCAAAGAGGTTGGTAATGCCTCTGGCTTAATTGAGTTTTTTGAACACTTAGAAGCCAAAGAAGTAAATGCAGAACAAGAGCATCAAGAAGCCTGTCAGTATACTCACAAGGTATTGGCAGAGAATAAAGCTAAGCTTAATATAGTTGACCGGATATCATTTAACACAGGCTTATATTTGATAAAAATCAACCATAGCTTAACACGTAACCTAACAAATTTTTATAAATGGATATATCACAATACCTTTATTGGTGCACATCCTAGCCCTCAAGCGCGTATTGCTGCAGCAAAAAAATATCTATCTGCAGAGGTAGTTTAATACATCATTAGTTAGCTATGTCTATGTAAAGAGCGCATGTGCTGCAATCAACACATGCGCTCTTTTTGGTGCACTATAACAAGTCTCGTTAACCTGTACTTTCTTAGCGCGAGCCGCTATACAAGTAACTATTGCAGCCTATCGCCTCTTTGCTTTCAGATCAGAGAGCCTTTTCTCTTTTTTTATTCTACCAAAAGCATCTTCTTCCATTACTATCTCTTGAACCAATTTTTTTGTATAGGTTCTTTCTACCTGGCGCACTAATTTTTGTGCTTCCTGTCTTCGTATGAGCTCTCGATTGTTATCGCCTTTTTGTGCTGCGTCGTAGGCCGCTTTTAAGACATTAAAAATAGTTTCCGGATCTTCTATCTTACGCATGCTATCGAGGGTTTTTCTTGCGTCTATACTGTCAGATTGGGGCATGCAGCAGTGCCCACTATAGCTTCCTTCCCAAGCTGACACAATCACAGAAAAATTGCCGAGCGTTGTATGGAAGGTTTCTGTTCGATTGTTTATGTGATAGCTATAAATTTTGCCAAGCATTGGCTGCTTAGGTAGGGTTGGTTGCGCATTGTGAGAGCCATAGGTGAAAGAGGTAGTACATATGACTGCGCAGGCCATAAAAAGATGCATGATTGTTCCGTTGTTTAAAGTAATGAGTATTTTGTTACTGATATACAGTAGCAGAATACGCAGTTTTGTTTAGTTTTTGGCTTCGTTTCTTTGTGCTGCTTGATCATCTACAACGCTTCTTAACGCTTGTAGGAGAGCCTTGGCTGTTTCACCACTGTCCCGTCTCGGCTCTGCTTCTAAAGAGTTGGTAACAAAGGTGCTATATTCCGCTTGACCGCCTATGCTGCAGGTAAAAGAATGGGCATGAATAGTTTCGGTATAATGATCTTTTTTTAATTGTGCCAGAATAAATATTTTTCCATTATCGATGGAAGATTTTAGTATGGTCACGGAGTCCGGTTTTTGTGTCGTTTCCAAGACAAAGTCGATTGCGTGTAAGTGGCTCATTGTTGCTATGCATGCGCATGCTAAAAGAATCTGCTTCATGCCATACCCTTTCAATAGCTATGAATAACCTCGCGCATGAATAAGTATAGCTAACTGAGCATGCCGAAAGAAAGTATACAGCAAGGTATGTGCATATTCGTTCTGTTGCAACGCGTTGAACCAAGTTGAGATTTTTGTAGCGTGCAGGACTATTCTAGTCCCTATTTTCCAGCGCGCGATTGAGTAGCTCTTGATACTGTTTAAAAAGTCGTTCAGATTTTTTTGGCCCTATGATACACGTGCTCGCGGTTTCACGGTGATTTTTTTCTTGCTGCATGTCTATCGGGCCATACTGACATGGTTGCTCTACGCTGTAGGTCAATTTTTTGTAGTAGATTGCAAAAAAATAGCCAGAATATCTTTTTTGGGTTGGAGTGTAAGGATCGATTGTGCAATAGAGTTTTACTCTGTGCCTTTCTTTCGGTAAATATGCTTCAAGGGTAGTGGAGTTATTTGCAGTCGACTGACTGATGAAAATAGGTTGTAGTAGGGCAAGATCAAGGCTATTGCATTGCTTGCCCTGTCGTCCGGCAGAAGCCGAGAGACAGGGCGCTATACACACAGATAAGCACAGAATAGTTTTAAAGATAGTAGCTTTCGGCAGTTTCTGCATACTTCTCTTCTTTCTCATTGAGTATACGATAGCAATGGTCTGCCTTGTTGAGCTAATCTGTTTTCGTATTCAGCCTTTAAAACATTAAAATGCTCTTCAGCCTCTAGGCGTTGCCAGCGTTTTTTGCTCAGCCGTACCCAATACCCCAGCGTAGGAGAAAGGGTTGCAACAACCTCTTTTTCGTTGTCGGCAATAGCGGTAAAGCTTTCTTGAATTCCCTCAGGATAAGCTCTTATCTCTCGTCTGATAGTCGATCCCGAAAACAGCTCCTGGAGATCTGTTTCAAACGATATATTCACCGCCTGTGCAGAGACTATTGTCGCTAGAGCTATGAGTACCGCTAGGTTATACATACGTATACCCTTACTTTTTTTTGTCCTGTACCTGATATCCTAATGAGTGTAGTTGATCACGTATTTTGTCCGCAAGGGTCCAGTTTTTTTCAGAGCGCGCTTTTTCACGTTCTTGCAGCAACTTTTCTATTTCCGGTGTGACAGTAACCTCTTTTTCAGGCAATAGTTCAAGAGTAAGGCCGAGAATCTCGATTAAAAAGCCTTTAAGTGCGCTGGTTTCTGGTGATTCTGGCAAGGCTGAAACAAGGTGATCCGATACTGACTCCTGTTGACTGTTCTGTAATCTACTTAATGCGGTGTATAAGGCACCAAACATGCCAGGGGTATTAAGATCGTCACATAAAAATTTGAGCATATCCTGAACAGATTGTATATCTTGCTGAGATTCATGCGTTACGATCTTCTCGGCTTTTATGCCTGCAAAAAGGCGGCAGAGCTTGCGATAACTTTTTTCTGCCGATTGTAACCCTTCAAACGAAAATTCTAATGGTGCGCGGTAATGGTGGGTTAAAATATAGTATCTAATGACCATGGGGTGGCTATGCTTAAAAACATCACGCAAGGTGAAAAAATTCGCGAGCGATTTTGACATTTTCTCTTCGTTTACGCGGACAAAACCGTTGTGCAGCCAATAGTTAGAAAAGGTTATGTTGTGCAAGCTTTCAGATTGCGCTTTTTCATTTTCGTGGTGAGGAAATACCAAATCAAGACCGCCGGCATGGATGTCGATCTGTTTGCCTAAATATTTTTCAGCAAGAGCAGAACATTCGATATGCCAGCCTGGTCTACCTGGTCCCCATGGGCTTGGCCATGATAACCCGGTTGGTTCATGCTTCCATAATGCAAAATCTAATGGATCACGCTTCTTTTCATTCACTTCAACACGAGCGCCGGCGCGTAGATCTTCAAGTTTATGCTTAGACAATGCACCATATGCGGGGAACTGTTCTATACTAAAATAAACGTCTCCACCGATTTCGTAGGCGACTCCCTTTTCGATGAGCCCTTGGATAAATCTGATAATTTCAGCAATGTTGTGGGTAACGCATGGTTCATAGTCAGGAGCCATGCAGTTGAGCTCGCGCATATCTTGGTGATAGTTGTTGATGTAGCGTTGTGCGATATCAGCAGCATGGGTTTGATCACCGAACTCTTGCTCGGACTTGCGGATTATTTTGTCATCAACATCGGTGAAATTGCGGCAGTAGGTTACTTCGTAGCCGTAATACCGCAAAAGGCGATAGAGCACATCAAATGATACGTAGACGCGTGCGTGGCCAACATGTGAATCGTCATAGGGAGTTATACCACAGACATACATACTCACTTGATTTGGTATGCGCGGTGTAAAAAGCTGCTTTGCTCCCGTGAGCGTATTGGAAAAGAAGATGTTCATAAAATAATCTCAGTACGGGTTATAGGTGTTATTGCTTATAGCATCGTACTAAAAAGTAGCAACAGTTGTCGATAAACTCAAATCGAGTTTCTGTTTTTGCGCATTCTAACTGCTTGATTAAATAGAGCTCAGGCTCTCTAAGGGCTTTATCTAAATCATTTTGTTTTAACACATATAGAATTCTAGATTTTTTTTATTGTTATTCTTCGTGTATGTATGATCATCAACTGATACATATCCCTAGGCATTCCCTAAAAAAGCGGTAATATAGTCGGCGATCCGCCTTACTGAAACATAGCCCCATCACGGGCATTGCACAAGAGCCTAGGGAGCCGACAGATGATGTTTTTGAACAACTATGTAGCTATAAGATCTATAAAAGCGTTCATGATAGCATGTGTGCTTAACGCAATAATATCGCCTTGTATGCGATCAGAAGATACCCGCCAAGAGCTTATCTCACAACAGATTAACAACTCAGATAGTTTACCCGATGATGATGCGCAAGAACAAACATTATCATCTGTGCAGACAGATCCTGAGTCAGAGGCGAATCCTGAACAGATTCGAGCAGATATTCTCCGATCAGCTCAGCAACGCACGATTGTAGATATACGTGTAGAGGGCAATGTATTTGTGCCAACGAGTGCGGTGTTGGATCGCATACCCTATAAAAAAGGTGAACTATTTGATCCGACTAAAAGTCGTACTGCCATTCACAATCTCTATTATGGACTCAAGCGTTTTCGTACTATCGACATGTTTGTCGAAACGGTGGGCGCAGATGGTATCATTCTGTACGTTGAAGTTGAAGAGAAAAAACCACTAAAAGATCTTATTGTAGTAGGCAACAAGCAGCTTTCTAACAAAGAGATTAATACGGCGCTTAATGCAAGCGAGCTTGCCATGATCGACCCTGAAGAGCTGGATGTTTTTGCTGCAACGATCAAAAAAACATACGCCGAAAAAGGGTATCATCTGACCAAAG
Organism: uncultured Pseudomonadota bacterium; assembly: GCA_964533545.1. Taxonomy (GTDB): domain Bacteria; phylum Babelota; class Babeliae; order Babelales; family Vermiphilaceae; genus JAFEAZ01. The sequence continues at coordinate 11,697 of CAZHJT010000013.1, forward strand.
TTACTCCCGAACTATTGATCGATGATACGGGCAGGGCGACGGCAACGTTGAAAATAGAAGCGGATAAAAAAGCTATCGTTAAGCGCATTGCGTTCACCGGCAATCATAATATGGCGGCAAAAAAATTGCGCAATGCACTTTTAACGCACGAAGACTGGTTGTTTGGCATGCTCGATAAATCGGGTACTTACTTGGCCGACAGGCTTGAGGGTGATAAGTACATGATCGAGCAGCTCTATCAAAACAATGGTTATATGAATGCCAAAGTGGTTGATATTGATGTTGCTATGGATGCCTGCAAAAATTTAACGCTGACCTTTGATATTCAAGAGGGTGATTGTTATACCATCAAAGAGGTAAAGGTCTCTGGTAATGATATTTTATCTGATGAGTACTTAGCGGCTATTCTTCCGTTGCGTCCATGCATGCCTTATTCTCGAGCAGCCATTGTTGATTCTATAAAAACATTAGAGATGATTTGGGGTGATTTCGGCTATCTGTACACGCACATAGAGCCTTCTATTCAGCCTGACGATGAAGAAAAAACGGTATCTATTTCATTTTACTGTGACATAGGCAATCCTATCTACTTAAATAGAATTACCATCAAGGGCAACAACAAGACGCGTGACAAGATTATTCGCCGTAAAATATCGTTGCAAGAAGGTGCCTTGATCACCAACAGTCATATGGAGGCTTCAAAAGGCCGGATAGAGTCGCTTGGTTATTTCGACCAGCGTGAAGGGGTGAACTGGAAAACGGTGCGCGTGTCGGAAGATACTGCCGATCTCGAGCTCGTTGTCAAAGAGGTAAAAACGGGTAATGCCCATTTAAAAATCGGGTTTGGTGGTGCACAAAACACTGACCGTTCGGCAGAAGATCCTGATAAAACTGATGACCAGAAAGACAAAAATGCTGCTGCCAATAGAAGAAATAGCATCTTAAATGGTGTTACTGCCGAAGTAAACGTATCGGATAGCAACCTCTTTGGCTCTGGCATACGCACGGCGTTGAGTTTAATGTTAAGCTCAAACGAAAAGACCGGCTCGTTTAATATTACGCAACCGTGGCTCTTTGATAAACCTATTTATGGCGCCATGGACGTCTATTACCGTCGTACAAGCTATGACCAGTTGAGCATGACGCCGGTCGTCAACGAACGACAAGCTGGCGGGCTTTTAACGACAGGGCTTGTGATTAATAGTTATCATAAGGCATTGCAAGAGACATTTGTTCGTGCCAGCATCGGGGCCGATAGTATCAGCTATGGCAAAGACAATGTTGAAAACACCATGCGCAATCGCGTGTTGCGGGCTAATATGCCAACCTTGCTCTTTGATGATTTTGCACAGACACGACGATCATTGGCTATGAAGACCTATACAGAGCTGTTGGCCCATCTATTTGACCCAGGCATGTTCTTGACCTTGACGGGCAATATAGGGAGAGATCAGCGTAACCATCCAATGCATCCGAGCCGTGGTCTTTCATGGCTTGCACGCTCTATCCTTGCAGTGCCATTCTTTAATAGCACCATCGGATTCTATAAAGCAGATCTTGACCTCAACTGGTTTACGCCGTTGATTGGCGAACGTGATCTTGTCCTCAGGCTTCATGGTTATGTTGGCCTTGTGCAGCGTTTGGGTCATCGCAATGTTCCTTATCGCGAGCTGTATCATATTGGCGGACCATCGAATGTACGCGGTTTCTTGTGGGGGCAAATAGGGCCACAGTTCCAGGTGATCGAATCTGATGGCAGAGTCCGTCAAGACTCCATTGGGGGGTCACGGGCAGCCTTTGTTAACGCGGAGCTTATCTTCCCGGTTACACGCGACTTCAACCTCAAAGGCGTGCTCTTTTATGATGGTGGTACCGGTTGGAAGAACCCTTATTACCACAGCATTAAGCATTTGGATGAGTTTGTGGTTAATCAGCATTTCCACTATCGTCATGCTGTTGGTTTTGGTATACGTTTGTTGAGCCCTATGCCGATTCGTGTTGATTGGGGCTTTAAGCTCGATGCGCGCCGCAATGAATCACCGTATGAAGTCCATTTTGGTATGACATACGATTGGTAAAGACACACAAAAGGGGTACCATGTGGTACCCCTTTTTTTATGTCTACTCTTTCTGCTGCATCTGTGGATTTTTGAATCTTCTTCCGCTGTGAACCTCTATCTTATGTTGCTTCTTGGGCAAGGTAAAATATTCAGGTTCTTGTTCTTCTGTCAATCTATCCCCAGTTTCATCGGCAAGAGCAACGATTTTTTTAAGTTCTACGGTAGGCGTTTTTATGCTTTTTTTTTAACGATTGGTGCAGCATCTTTCGCTTGAACGCGCGCACTGACTGCATAATGGTCAGATTGGTTGTCGAGGTTTGGTAGCGATACGGTCAGATCAGGTTTTGCACCAGATGCATCAAAACCAACCATAACATTGCTGAGCATGAGCTGATCGCCTTTGACGATGATATAATCCTCTTCGTCAACCGCATACAACCCTGCTTTGTTGTGCTGTACCGTGCCCATGCGCCGTTTTATCGTTGTTGGCCCTACCTGCGTTGAAGCCAAGCCAAGTTTTGTTAATAGCTCTTGGAAAGCTTTAACGTCGTCTGCTTTTTTCGTATTTGCGTCAACACCAATAATGAGCAGAATCTCTTCGTCACGTTCTTCCATGAGCTTTTGTAGTTTTCGTGCGACCAGTTCCATCTGTTCTCTTCCATCGGCTGCGACATCAGAGTTACCATGGCCAGATGCCAATAAGAACTTCTGTTGCGTCTCTTTCTGGGTTGCTAAAATTGCAGTTAATTTACCCGCTTTGAATTTACCATACTCATCAAACGGAATCACTTCAAAGTCAGGTTCCCAGAAATCGGATGCCAACAATATGACTGTACCATCTTTGCTGTTCTGTTTGCCTATTGGTAAGAACAGACCATCTTTTGTCAGTTCGCTGCGGGTGAGATTGTCCGACTCTTGGGTGAACAGTAGTTTGGTTTTAGCGTCTATCAGCTTCTCTCTGAATACGACAGCTCTTTTTTGTGCATCACCAAGGGTTTTAGCAAACTCTGCTTTTACTTGATTGATCTTATCGATCGTTACCGCATCTTTTACTAAATCAAAGATAAGCGCTTGATAAAGCCAATAAAAGAAGGCCAATCCGGCTGGGGTGGCAAATGCGTGCAGCTCTTTATTGGTACCGCCTGCGAAAAACTTATCTAATGTTGGCTTGTATTTGTCGATGTTTTCGGTGATAGGTTTTACCTTGTTGCCATCTTTTTTGTCGACGAAGGTAGGGTTTGCCTGTTTTAGTACGTCTGCAGTAAACACAGCATCTACAAGATTCTTTTTTAGTTCGTTGCTGTTAGCTCCCGTTAGCTTTGTTTTTGAGCCTAAGACGGGCAGGTCAAAGCTTTTGCCTTGATCGGCGTAGTGATCTTTAAGTGCTTTTTCAAGCTTTAATAGATCAGGCGGGTTATTGCGCATGAAGTAGAATATTTTTTCGTTGCCATATTTAGTAACGAATGCTGCCAGTGCATCGATAGCCTCTTGTTCGACCTTTAGTTGTTGTAATTTTTTTGTAATCTGCTCGAGCAGCTCTTTCGTGACGACTGTTTTTAATGTTGGGCCGCTATCTTTATCTTCTTGAATTGCGGCAGCCATTAGATCTTCTTTGGTTTTGCCAGCGTTTTCCTTTTCATTGAGTAGGTTCTCCCATATTTCTTTGGGTAGATTTTTAGCAATAGCCTCTTTAGACACAATCACGTCAAAAACTTTTTCACGTGTTGTGTTGCTTGCTGTGCCGTAGTCACCTTCAAATTCAAAAGGGTCGTCAAATGAGCCGAGTATATTGGCGGTGGTTGCTATAAAATCGATTGGGTTATTTGCTAAAAGCTGTTTTCTGGCAGGATCGACCCATATTTTTCTGATTTTGCGCAGTTCATTTTGTAAAATAGCTGGCAAACTCGTTGGGATCTTGTTGGCTGCCTTTATAAATGCAACGTTAGTACCCTTTGCTTCATCAAGTGATACGATATAATCACTAATCTGTTTGATGATAGCATTGATCTGATCGCCGCTGAGGTTGCGGTCCCAGTCTGGCAATGCGTATACTGTGACGAATGTGTGAGCCCATTTTGTAGGGTTTATCATCGCTTGGACAAGGTCCGTGCTGATATACATTTCACGTGCCCTGCGGTCGCTTTCGAACATTCTGCGTTGTTTGTACGCCTGTTCTTCGGCAGAGCCAGGCTCCATATCAGAGCGCTCTATGCCGCGACTTCGTGTAGGTGTTGGGCGTTTAACGGTAGCATCATACGCAGTCTGTGCCATGCACAGTGCAGCGCATGCAGCTGAGCGGAGCAATACGCGCGAAAGCGGAAAGATTTTCATACAGGCTCTCCTTGGAATAAAGGGGTGCGGGTGGGCTGAACAGGAGAGATTGTATAAAAATCTATGGAGCTAAAACAAGGATTTGTGATTAAGCGAGAGCTGGAGCAGCGGGTTGTGTAAGATCTAAGGTAAAGTAGCCTGTGCTGTTCGGGACGCCACCACATCGCCTATAAAATGCTACCAAATCAGGTTGCGATAAGCCATTTTCGGCGCTTCCATACGCATTGAATGCGGATGCGACCCACTGCATGGTTGGCGATTTATGCGCTTTGCAATGGGCAATAGCCTTTGCGATTAAGCGCTTGCCGTAACCCTGTTTTCGATAGGCTGGGTTCACCTGCAAGATCTCCATGTAGTTGGCGTTAGAAAGAATGGTGCGTCCAACTTCTTGTTTGTCAGAAAGTAACCTAATAGTGATGTAGCCCGTATCATTCAACTCGGTACGCGTGATGAGGCCTGTTGATGGATCTTGTTCTTCTTTAGAGAAAGAAGGTTTTTTACCATACGCGTATTGATTCAAGAGTTCTTTAATTATTTTAGTATGCACTTGATCAAAGCTGGTGCGTAGCAGCTCAACGATCAGATTACATATTTTTTTATCACGACCTATGAGTAGTACCATAAGATCGGGTGTTCTGATCTGCGTAAAATCAAGCTTTTCAAGCAACGGGGTGACCACTTGTACAATCTCTTCAAGCAGCTTGTTCTGTTCAATCTCTGTTGCGCAATAGGTATTTAAACAGGTAGGGCAGGCGTGCACGAGGTTGGCAACATCAGGCGCTACTTTCTCCAGATTGCGAGCGATCATCATCAGTACCCGTTTTTTCTGTGGTCTCGTGGTCGTGAGCAGCGCTTCATCAAGTTGTTCCCTTGAAACCGTAATAATTGTGTCATCAGTAATCGCTCTTTTTTGCTTGTTAGAGCCAGTAAACTCTGTGCGTGTCGACAGGTCGTTTGGCTGTGCTGGTAGATGATAGTTGAGGCAGGTGATTGCCAGTAAGAGCAGAGATTTGAGTGATACTAATTTTTTAACAAACATCAGGTAACTCCAATAATTCCAATTTTTTTGACGGTAAAAGCCGTTTAAGGTTTAAGTAACCTCAATTAAAAAGCTTATAGAAAAGATAAAAATTATCAAATGGAATAGCTTTGCCCTGAAATTGCTTGATATAAAGGCTTTCTGGGCTGGCTAAAAGAGTTTCGGAAAGAGGGTTGAGTGAGCAAAAAAAAGAGGCCACCGTTGCCGGCAGCCTCTTTTTGGATAGTTTTTAGCTAAAAAACTGGTTTTTACTTGATCGAAATCAGTTCAACGTCAAAAATGAGCGTTGCGCCACCAGGGATTACGCCAGGGTATCCGTTAGGACCATAGCCGAGGTTTGAAGGGATAATGAGGCAGCGGTGCTCGCCAACACGCATGCCGGCTACGCCTTCGTCCCAACCCTTGATAACCATGCCGCCACCTAATACAAAGGTGAATGGCTGGTTGCGGTCACGAGACGAGTCGAATTTTTTGCCCGGTTGGCCATTGTTGTCAAGAAAGCCAGTGTAATGAACCGTTACGGTATCACCTTTTTTTGCCTGCGCAGCATTGTTAGATGCTGGCATGGTGATTTCGTATTGCAAGCCAGAAGGGGTTGTAACGATTTCAGGTTGTTGATGATCGTGAGAGCAGCCACACATAAGAACCACGCAGAGTAATGGGATTATTAAACTATTTTTACGCATCGTTGCTCCTTTTTTTATACGCTATTACTTCTATTGTAGTATGCCGTAACCTCTTTTTTTGTATAGAGGAAGGGTAATTGCCCTATCCGGGCTGGACCAAAGTATTGCTTGCCCCCGACTTCGTTTATCCGGGCCTACCGGCTCGGCAAACTACGACGGGCAGGCAATACCTTTGATCTAAGGGCATGAAATATAATCGCTCATATTCAGGCTATTCGCCATTCGGCCTGCCTCGGCGTAGCCGTTAGGCGTAGACGGGCTCAAACCATCAAATGAGCTTATAGGTACCATAAAGAGATTTTTTGGGTAGGGGCTGTTTTTCTGTCGACGGGTAGGTTTTCTGCTGGTATACTGGAAAAACAGGCCATTTTACCGTCAATTTTTATTATAGATAATAGTGTGCGTATGAATACCATTCTCCTTTTTTACAAATATGTTCATATAGATAATCCAGTACGTTTTATGCGTTGGCAAAAGAAGCTGTGCACAGAGCTGGGGCTGAAAGGGCGTATTATCATCGCTCAAGAAGGCATTAACGGTACTGTTGGCGGGCTGCCTGAAAATACCGAGCGGTATAAAAAAATTATGGCTGAGCATCCTTTGTTTGGTGACGTTGACTTTAAAGAAAGTCAGGCAGAGGATCAAAGCTTCCCGCGTATGCGTATTGTCGTGCGCAATCAGATCGTTGAAACGGGCCTTGATGCGACGCAAGGGCGCCCAGAAAATACGGGTATTCATTTAACGCCTGCTCAAACCCATGCCTTGCTTGATGCAAAACCGGACAATCTCGTAATTCTTGATACGCGCAATCGGTGCGAGTCTGCCATTGGTAGCTTTACTGATGCCGTAAAGGCCGATATTGATACCTTCAGAGACTTTCCAGCCTATATGGACAAGAATCTCGAGCAGTTCAAAGATAAGCAGGTCTTGATGTATTGTACGGGTGGTGTTCGTTGTGAGCGCGCAACCGCATATCTCAAGGAAAAAGGCGTTGCTGAGAAGGTCTATCATATTGAAGGTGGTATTCACCGGTATGTTGAACAGTTTCCTGATGGGCATTTCCGCGGCAAAAATTATGTGTTTGATGGTCGCATTGCCGTAAAGGTGACCGATGATATTTTAGGTAAGTGCGCATTATGTGCTACCGCATGTGATGATTACTATAACTGCCTGAATGCCAGCTGCAACAAACATTTTATAGCCTGCCAGCCCTGCATAGAATCCTTTAAGATGAGCTGCAGTAACGATTGCTACCAGGCGTTAGAGAATGGTACGGCAAAGCGTCGCCCGTTATTTAAAAAAACAGCGAATGCGTGTGATCTATGATAACGAACGCTGCTTTCGGCAAACAAGCTATGCCTCTATCGTTGCACATAGGCAACAATATTCCCTTGGCTGACAAAACATGGTTCAGAGTTGGTGGTCCAGCACGCTTTTTTTGTGAGCCAGCCTCTGCTGCCGAATTTCAGCAAGCGGTTGCATGGGCGCAGGAGCAACAACTCGCGCTGTTTGTCTTGGGCGAAGGTGCTAATATTCTGGTCAGTGATGCGGGGTTTGATGGGTTGGTTATACGTCCTGCTTTGCGCGCTATCGTGATGCATGATGCTGCAGAACAATCTGTCATGGTAACAGCAGGTGCTGGCGTGTCGTTGCCCGATCTCATCACGTTCTGTCTTGATAACAATATCCTCGGGCTTGAAGAGTTTAGTGGTATCCCTGGCACGGTCGGTGGCTCTGTCTATATCAATCTTCATTATTTTGAATTTTTACTGAGCCAATTTTTGGTCAGTGCTCAGGTGATTAATCACCACACGGGGCAGGTGCAGACCGTGACCAACGACTGGTTTAATTTTGGGTACAACCAATCGACGCTGCAACAAAAAGAGTGGTATCTGGTTGATGCAACCTTCAAGCTTCGCCGCTGCTCTGATCTTGAAGCTGCTTATGCGCGTGGACGGCGTGTTGAAATTATTCGCCACCGTGTCAGCAGGTACCCAGCAAAAAATACCTGTGGTAGTTTCTTCCGTAATTTCCACAATGATGAAGTAATAGTTGAGAGTAATGGCAAAAAAATGATTTATGTTGCCTATTATTTGGACAAAATTGGCGTTAAAGGCAACTTAAGTGTTGGTGATGCGATCGTGTCATACCAGCATGCCAATATGCTTGTTAATAAAGGCAACGCAACGAGTGCTGATCTGGTGCAGCTTGCGCGTTCCATGCAGGAGCTTGTACGTAAACAGTTTGGTATTACGCCGCAGCCTGAATGTATTCTTGTCGGTTTCGATGCGTACCCTTTGTTGTAATCAGGTATATAAAGATAATTCTTATGACCAATGAGCTCATATTTATTGCGCAGTCGATTATTCTCAGCCTCTTTGCTCTGTTGGCATTGCGCCTGGGCAAGGCTGCGTTAGTCGCCTTTATTTCTGTGCTCTGTGTGCTTTCTAATCTTTTTATCTTGAAGCAGATCACCCTGTTTGGCTTTGCTGCCACCTGTTGTGATGCCTATACGATTGGTGTTGTGCTCGGGCTCAATCTATTGCAAGAGTATTATGGCAAGCCAACGGCGCAAAAAGCTATTCTGATCAGTTTTGTGCTGCTTGCTTGTTACACCATTATGAGTTTTATGCAGTTGGCCTATCTGCCAAATGTACATGACCTAGCACAACCGCACTTTGCCTATATTCTGAGCAGCATGCCACGCATTACCGCTGCATCATTGTTGGTCTATCTCTTTGTGCAATATGTGGATTCATTGTTGTATGCATGGTTACGTACTCTTTTACAGGGCAACTACTTGGTTGCTCGCGTGTGGATTTCGCTCAGCATAACGCAGTTGCTCGATACAATTTTGTTTAGCTTTTTTGGGCTTTATGGTCTGGTAGATAACTTGTTTGAGCTTATCTGCATTAGTTATGCGATAAAATTGATCGCTATAGCGCTTACAACACCTTTTATTGCGCTTTCACGGCGTTTCCGGCAGGCAGAAGATGTTTGAACTCATACACACCTCTAAAAAATCGCGTGCTCGTGTAGGGCGCATTACCACGCCTCATGGCATTATCGATACACCCAATTTTGTTGCCGTTGGCACCAATGCCACGCTCAAAGCGCTCGATTCGGCAACTGTTGACGCCATAGGCTTACAGCTCATGTTCTGTAACACCTATCACTTGATGCTCCAGCCAGGTACCGCTGTGGTAAAGGCTGCTGGTGGGCTCCACAAATTCATGAATCGTACTAAGCCGCTCATTACCGATTCTGGTGGCTTTCAGGTGTTTAGTCTTGCGTATGGTGGCGTTGCCAGTGAGCTGAAAAGCAGTGGACAGAAAAAAAACGATGGCTCCGTATTAAAAATTACCGAAGATGGGGTGCTTTTTCGGTCATACCGTGATGGCCAAAAGATATTGCTAACACCAGAGACCTCTATTGCTGCACAAAAAGAGCTGGGTGCTGACATTATTATCCCCTTTGACGAGCTGCCGCCATACCATATCGACCCGTACAAACTTAAGCAGTCGTTCGATCGCACGCATCGATGGGAAAAGCGTTCACTTGAAGCGCATCTTGCCAATCCCAACAATCAGGCTATGTACGCGGTGATTCATGGTGGTGTAGATCCTGATTTGCGCAAGCAAAGTTGCCAGATCCTTACACAGCTAGCTTTTGATGGTTTTGCTATTGGCGGATCGCTGGGTAAAACGCGCCAGCAGATGATCGAGATGCTAACCGCTATGATGCCTTATTTACCTCACGATAAACCAAATCACCTGCTCGGTATTGGTGATTTAGAATCGTTGGATGCGGGCGTAAGGCTGGGGATCGACACGTTTGACAGTTCCCACCCGACACGCTGTGCTCGCCACGGGCTTCTGTTTACCAGCCGTGGCAACGTCAAGATTGAGCAAGGGAGCAACAAAAATCGTTTTGAGCCTGTTGATCCAACCTGTACCTGCTCAACCTGTAAAAACTATACGTTGGCCTATATGCACCACTTGTATAAAGCTAAAGAGGTCACCGGCCACGTTTTGGCGACCATTCATAACCTGCATTTCATGGTTCAGCTGATGGCTGACTACCGCCAACAGATCCTGGAAGATCGCATATAAGAGTGTTCTTTTTGACAAAAAAACCACATTTGTTACAGTTAGACAAAAGAAAAGCTCTTTTTCTCGTGATTTTAACCAGGAGAAACCGTATGTTAGATAAACCAATTTCCTATAAGTTCATACCGGCCTTGGCCACGATGTTGTGTGCCTGTGCGCCTGCGCAAGCGGGAATTAATTTCCACGTCGGTCTTAACCTACCCGTGTGTGCTCCTGTGGTGCATCCGGTTTGCCCCGTTTACAGCGTCTCTTTCTCTCGAGCACCTCGTGTGCGTCCGGCCAGTGATATGCTGATTGCCGATATTCAACAAGATCTGAATGGGATACATGCCGACCTGCATAGTTCATGTTTTTCTTGTGATGGCGAAAGAGCTTTGACGAGCTTTTCTCGCACGGTGCAACATAACTGGGCATCATGGGCTCGTGACTATCGTCATGCCTTTGGCATGAGCAGATACGATCTTGAAGCGCTGAGCGATGAAGTGCGTGAAGTACGCTTTGAGCTGAGTCGCTTGCGTAATGCTCATATACATCTTTGCCATTATGAGTTCGTACAAATACGTAGCCTGCTTATGAATGTTGTCGATATGATAACTTCGCATCGTCTTAAGAGCAGTGACGTTCGTGATCTCACGATCTCTTTCTCACAAATACAGCGTATACTGTATCATTGTTAACGTTATTACTTTTAACAACAGAGCAGCATGAACTTTATTTCATCACGTACCAATCACATAGTTAAACAAGTAGCGGAGCTTTCATCGCCAGATGTGCGCTCCGCTCGTCGTTTGTTTATAGCCGAAGGGCTAAGAACCTGTTCAACGTTGTGTGAATCGGGCCTCAAGCTACAACAACTTTTTGTGACACAATCGCTCGTTGCGCAAGCGCACGAGCTTGTCGACGATTACCTCATCACGCAAGTCACCGATCCGGTCATGGAAAAAATAAGCCAAGCAACTAAACCGAGTGGCATGCTTGCTGTTTTTCATATGCCCACACCGCCCGCCACCATACCGGGCGCAGGTATAGTGCTTGCACAAGTTCGTGAGCCGGGTAATGTTGGCACCTTAATTCGCAGCTGCGCAGCATTTGGCATGAAATCGGTCATACTGGTCGAATCGGCCGATGTCTGGAGCCCGAAAGTGGTGCAAGCGACTGCCGGTGCGCTGGGCGCAGTCTCTATTTTTGTCATCTCATGGCAAGAGCTTCTTGAGCGGAAGGGGCAGCTTAAGCTGTGCGCCCTTACCGTAGAAGGGGGCAGCAGGCCATCAAATTTGGATTTGGGCGAAAGTTTATTGGTTATAGGCAATGAAGGTCATGGGATTCCAGAATCGTGGATTGGCGACTGCCAACAGCGCATGACGTTGCCGATGCCTGGAGGCACCGAAAGTTTAAACGCAGCCGTTGCCGGATCGATCGGGTTGTATGAGATGGCTAAGGTCGTGGCAGGGTAAAACTCAACCACTTTTCTATTCCATTTGAAAATAGTCTTTGGTCTGTGGTATACTGCACTAGTGTTACTGATGTAAAAACGATTGTTATTATTCAGCATTTTGAAGGGTAATCAATGAAAAAGCTTTTAATCTTTCTAGGGTTAGCCCTAGCATCCGTGAGTGAACCAAGTTTACAGGCTATGCAGCCTTCAGCGCCCGACTTCTCATCTTCTGATTCTGGCAATACGGCACTTTGTATCGCTGGTGCCTGTGTGGTTACCGCGGCACTGTATAAGCTTGGGTCTTATGCATATCGGAGTTTTGGTGAATGGCGAGAGAATCAGATTGTAGAGCGAGCGGCTGATGCTCTTTTTTTCGCGCTTACGTTTAATGGGACTATCGATCAAATGCCAGAACCAGAAAAAACAGCAAAATTTTGTCAAAAAGCCCAGCTAGTAGAACTCAGAAGAAATGTACTGAAAAAAGTAGAAAGCAAGCTCGGCACATTACCTGTTAGTCATCAACAAGCGCTGAGAAACCAATTTTTAACCCCTGTTAATGGACTATTTTTGTTCGTTGATGAGTTTCGTTCTGAAGAGATAGGTAAGTATAGTGTCTTGATTGCAGCAATTAAAGGGCTCGCTAAAGTTATGAAGATCAACCTTGCTAAGTTTTTGATAAAAAATCCCTGCGAAGGGCAAGCGGCTCGCAGTATTTGGGCCAACACTGTTGAAGATGCGATGGTCGAGTCTATTCTGTTGAAGTACAAGCCAAAGCCTACGCTAGCAGAACAAGCAAAGCTAAAGCAACTTGATGAAAGAAGAAAAAAAATTGTTGCTCGGCTATTGGACAAGAGACGAGCTTGGTTAGCAGCCAAGAGAGCGAACGGTCCGTTAGCAACGCTAGCGGCTAGGGTAGAAGAGTCAGCGTTCAAAGCTATACCTGAAGAGGATAAAATGCGGGCGGCGCTGCTTATGCCAAACGTGTAAGATTGTCGAAGTATAGAAATTAAGCTCTCTTTATTGGTTCTGAACCGGTAAAGAGAGCTTTTCTGTTGTAAAAACATAAGAAATCAGTTCTCGTTGAAGATCGCGCTTGCCTTGTGCTACGTTCAAGCAAGAAAAGATTCGGTTTGCTTGTTGCGTGCGCACTGATTGTAAAAAGAGGGTGGTCCATGGAAATGATTTCTTCTCGCTTATTGCTCTGCCGCGCATTCTGCGTTGCGATCATAGCAGCTTTTTGTGTTATCGTTGGCCTGCTTAGTTACCAACGCTTTGACACATGGCTTGAGCACAAAATGGTACACCAAGCAGCCGAAGATCTTATCTTAGTCCTAACCCCCAACAGCGTTATTGATACCTACCAAGAGCCGCGCCGCATGCAGGATTTTTGCAGAAAAGTGCAGCTGGCTAACCTCAGAATAAGTATACTCGAGCAGCTTGACGCAACGCTTGCATCCGGATCATTAAGCGCAGCGCATCATGCAGCATTACAGCGTTATGTCACCAAGGCTAACGCTTTTTTTGGCGCCATTGATGCAGCGCTCAGTGAGCAGGATCTGCAAAGAATTGCTGCGAACATAGGTGACACGGCGCAAGCGCTGGGTGTGTCGTCAGGTCGCGCAGGCAAGATCAAAAGCTGGTTCAATTCAGTGCTTGGGTATGGGCAAAAGCTTATTAATCGGTACGCGCACAAAAACCCGTGCCACGACAAACCTGAAGGTAAGCTTTCGCTTGTTGATCGCGTCGTTGCGCATAAAATGGTTGCTTCGATTGTCGTGCAAAGTAAGCCTGATGCCGAGTGTTCTGAGGCAGAAAGAGCTGAAAAGCAAGCAATGCGCGATGTACAAGATGCTATTGCGCAGAAAATAAAAGAGAAAATGCATGATCAAGGCAAGAACGTACTCGTCAAGCAGCTGTTGCCCTATGCGCTGCTCTTTACAGCAGCCGTTCCTGCGTAATACCACTTGTTCGTGCCCGCTCAAAACTAAGGTAATGTGATAAGCACTAATAAAAATGCTATCAGGAGCAGCGGCAACACAATGAAAAAATACCTGACTTGCGACCGATTGTAGTTGTTTGCCAAGCGCAGTTTGTGATGCATATTTTTATAGTCGATCGATGCCAAAATAATAAGTAAGCATCCCCAGAAAATAAGCATTTGGCCAATGACGTGAGCCATGATGCGATGTGATTCGGTTTTGAAAGCGATCAAGCGCATAATAGCAAGACCGCCAGCCATTGCAGAGAGTGCTGTTCTGACCCATGCAGAAAAGGTACGCTCTGCGGCAAGTAAGGTTCGTTCTTCAGTAAGAATCATCTCGATCTTCTCTTTGTTTTCCACTTTCTTCCCCTGGCGATTTTATGCTGCCCGTGCTACTTTCATAGGCAAGATTAAAAGTGAACCGTTCCACTTGTAAAGAGTTTATATGATGACCATGACGCCACGACAACAGCAGTTTTTTGCCGCATTACCTGAATCATGGCAACAGCCGCTTGCACAGGTATGTGCTCGGCCAGAGATTGATGCATTAGTGCGTTTTTTACAAGAGCGTGAACAGGCCGGCGCCACGATATATCCAGCAAAACAGCATATCTTTGCAGCATTACGCGCAACGCCCTTTGACGCAGTCCGCGTAGTTATTGTTGGGCAAGATCCATACCACGGCCCTGGCCAGGCTCATGGCTTGAGCTTTAGCGTCCCGGCAGGGGTGCCGATTCCTCCTTCGTTACGTAATATTTTCAAAGAACTACAGGCCGATATTGGCATGCCGATACCACGTCATGGTACGTTAACTGGCTGGGCCAATCAGGGCGTATTGCTCCTGAATGCCTTATTGACCGTTGAAGAAGGCGCGCCCGCAAGCCATGCAAACCGTGGCTGGGAACTTTTTACCGATGCGGTGATCGAGCAGCTGCTCAAGCGTTCACAGCCTACGGTTTTTCTGCTCTGGGGAGCCTATGCGCAAAAAAAGGTGCAGACGTTGTGCCAGCATATACGCGCCGAGCAACATCTGATTTTGACCTCTGCCCATCCGTCACCATTATCGGCGACGCGCTTTTTAGGGTGCCGCCATTTTTCGAAAGCCAATGCATTTTTGAAGGCTCATGGTTTGCCTGAAATCGAGTGGGCGACATTGTAAAAAGAGGCAAGCAAGTATTCTGTTAGCAATTGTTTTATTTGTAAAATTGTTCAATTCTGCTACAATTAAAGCGATTTAGTATATAAAATCGCTTTCTAATTCAGGATAATTTTATGCGTAACTTGTTAGCTATGTTTTTGCTGATTGTTAATATCGTTAGTAGTCCACTTACCTGTAAGGCATCTGATAGCCAGTCACCTCAGAGAAGCAATACGCTCTCAAATGAGACATGGGCATTTATGAATACCCCCATAGGAGCACTGTTGCGCTTGCGCAATCGGCACAATGAAACAGGTGGAGTACGCAGATCTGAGGCAAACCCTGTAGCCATCACAGTGCCAGATGCTTCAGACCCTAACTTTTACCAAGCGTGGGGCCAAGCGGCTCGGATGCCTCAGCTGACTTCCGAACAAAGAGCACGAAGAGAACAACTTATTGATGCGTTTAGCTCTGCACAAAAAGTTAAGGATGAAAAAGAAAAAGTTGAGTATGAAAAAGGAAGACCAGAAAGAGAAAGACTAGCAAGACTAGAAAGAGAAAGACTAGAAAGAGAAAGACTAGAAAGAGAAAGACTAGAAAGAGAAAGACTAGAAAGACTTCAGCGGCTCAATCTGAGGCTCAAGCGAAATAGCGATGGAGAAATTCAAGTCCCAGACCAAGATTTCTCTGGAGAAGTTTTTGATCCATCACTTGGATCATTTCGGAGAGCTAATTTTAGCGGTTGTAACTTGCAAGGAGCGGTATTTCTTGAGGGATGTGTACTCCAATATGTAAATTTTAGTCGCGCAGATTTATGTGGAACGCTGCTCCCACCAGGTTCACGTAGAGACTCAAGCTATAGGTGTATGAACTTGCTAGGCATAAGATTTGATCCGTCAACAAGATTTCCTCTTGATATGTATGGATGTTCTGCCGACCCCGGACTTAAGGATTACCTTTCCTTTAGAGGCCATAATTTAGGCGACACGAGTACGCATACGGGCAGATGACATTAGACGACTGTCGGTTAATGAGTAGCTTTTAGTTTAGGTTAATCTGTACAAAGTGGTCTTGAATTTTTTTCAAGGCCACTTTTTTTGTAACTCAAATAAATTTTTCACCTATTTGAGCGGTTTTATGTGATAAACCTTGGCGGCGGCTAAATCTTCCATGAAATCTCGGAGTGATAATCCAAATTTTCATGGAAGATTGGATTCATCTTGATCTATTACAAGAGATTACAGTAAGATGGCACATAGATATTCCAACAGAGAGAACCTTTAAGCGCATTTGATGGTTTGAGCAGTCTCGTTCTACGAAGCTTTAGCGCAGTAGAAATGTGCGCGAATCTTTTTAGAATGCCCTTGTATCCAAAGTATTGCCTGCCCGGCGTAGTTTGACGAGCTGGAAAGCCCGGCCTGTCCGTCGGAGCCTCGGCGTAGTCGGAATAAACGAAGTCGGGGGCGAGCAATAC